>NZ_JBHYJA010000008.1:27879-49798 GCF_042740355.1 Streptomyces sp. NPDC059010 | reverse complement strand
TCGATCCGGACCCGTGCCGTGCGGGCGTCGGACCTTTTCCCCGCCCTGTACCCCCGCCTCGCCGGATGGTGCCGCCTACTCGTCTACGAGGACTAGACGGCCCACGAGATCGCCTCGGAGGCCTTCACCAGGCTGTGGGCCCGCTGGAGCCGTGTGGAGGAACCGCGCGGTTTCCTCTACGTCACCGCGGCCAACCTCGTCCGGGACCACTGGCGCAAGCTGGAGCGTGAGCGCAAGGCGATGCGCCGGGCCGGGACGGAGGCGGCGGTCAACTCCCACACGGAAACGGAACAGGCGGACCCGTCGATCCGCCTGATGGTCCAGTCCCTCCCCGAACGCCTGCGCACCCCGATCCTCCTCCACTACTACGCTGACATGCCGATCCGGGAGGTGTCCGTGCTGACCGGACGCAAGGAAGGAACCGTCAAGGCCGACCTGCACGCGGCCCGCGAACTGCTCCGCGTCCACCTGAGGAGAAGCCTTGACCAGACGCTATGACGAGGAGGGCGGCGGCGCGGAGCGGCTGGACGGTCCGGAAGGTCGGCTGGACGGCCCGGAGTTCGGTCCGGACGACCCCCTCGCGGTGATCCTCCGCCTGCCCTCGGGCTACCTGGCCCCGCCCCCCGGCCACTACGACGCGATCCGCCGCAGGGCATCCCGGCGCCGTCTGCTGCGTACGGCGGCCGGGGTCGGCGCGACCTGCGCGGTCGCGGCGCTCATCGCGGTGCCGCTGTATCTGGCGAGGCCCGACGGCACCCCGACGCCTCCGCTGGCACCGCCGCCGGCGAGCGGCCGTACGACACCGGCACCGACGCCGACACCGTCGGAGCCGTCGCCGACCCCCACCCCGAGGGAGTCGACGGGCGGCTCGGCCTCGCCCACCCGGACGGTGCCGCCGGAGTCCGCCGGCCCTTCCTACGGTTCACCGGCGACACCGGCCCCGTCGTCGACACCCACGGCGACACCGACGGCGGAGCCGACAGCGGTGCCGACGACAGGGCGGGTCGAACCCTCGGACGGCGGCGCGACCAGCAGCGAGGCCGCACCCGCACCTGAGACCGGCGCGGCTCGAAGGTAGCGGCGGACGAGATCAACGCACGTCGACGAAGTCCCCGGCCGTCTTGACCGCCGGAGTGGTGGCCGTACCGGCGAAGTTCCAGCGCCAGTAACCGTCGCGGTTGGCGGTGACGCTGGTCCGCAACTTGCCGGTCCCGTCGGTCTTCACGGTCTTGACGGTGCTGTAGGTGCTGCTGTCCTTCGGACGGAACTGGAGCTGCACGGGCTGATAGGTGTAGCCCGCGTAGACGTACCGGTCCCAGTTGGCCCGGGCGAGCTTGCCCGTGACGGTGATGGCCTTGCCCTTGGTGACCGGCTCGGGCGAGGCGTCGACGCTGAGCGTGGAGCGCCGCTTCACCGGGTGGGTGCCGTAGACACCGCCGTAGTAGTCACCGTCCTTCGCCTTGAGCTGGACGTACACGTCCCAGGGCCCGGCCAGGGCGTTGCGGGGCAGGTCGATGTCCCTGTCCAGCTTGACCGTGAGCTTGCAGGTGGACCTGGTGGCGCTGCTGGCCGTGCAGGTCGGCTCGCCGTGGTACGACCAGTAGTCGTCCCCCTTCTCCCGGTCGATCTGCAGAAACGCGAGATCCTTACCGATCCCGGAATCGTCCGAAGCGGTCACCGAGATGGTGAACGACTCCGTCCGCGAGATCCCGAAGACGATGCTCTTGCCTCCGTTCACGGACACCTTCTCGATCACCACACCGGTCTCCGCGGCATGCGCGGGAGCGACGGTGAGAGCGGAGCCGCACAGGGCGAGGGCGCCGGTGAGCACGGCACCTATGGATGCTGAACGCATGAATCCCCACAAGTTCGAGCCGGCCCCACGATCCTGGATCCCCCCTGGTCGCGGGCACGGCGGGTGGCGTGAGGATACGGCACGGGGTGTCATGGCGTCGCGGGCGCCCGCCTACTTGCTCTGCTGCCGCCGCACCATCTCGTTGATCCAGATCGCGTCTTATGTACGGGCCCGGCGTGACTGGTCGTCGGGTGGGTGCGGAAAATGCCTGGCGGCTTCGAGTGCGCGGCGTTACGCTCGCCCGCGATGACGACTCACTCTGTTGCCAGATTGGGGGTCCCGTCCGCGCCAGGTGAGTGCTGATGAGCACTCGGATCGCGTACGGGGAATCCCCGCTTTCCTTTCTCTCTTTTTGGCCGCGCGTGCGCGAGTTCGCCGTGCCGGCCTCTGTGATCGAGACCGCGACCACCCGCCGGCTGGCGGGGGACTGGGCGGGGGCGTGTGCCGCCGCTGGTTTCGATGTCGATCTCCGGCTGCGTTCCGTGGCCCGTGACCACGGCCGGGACATCGCCGGGCAACTCCGCGACGACCTCCGCAATCTCGCTCCCGACCTGCTGCGCTGGCACATGCCGAGGATCGCTCCCGACGGTCTGCTGCGGCCGGGGCTGACGCTCACGCTGGCCACGTACGGCGGTGGGGTGCGGGGGCCCGGGGCCGGGCGCCGACGCCCGCTGCATCTCGTGGTGCGGACACCGCCTGCGTGGGCCGACGCCGGTCAGCGGATCAGCCTTGCCTTGTGGGGCGGGGCCGGGGGCCGGGGTGGGCCCGCGTGCGGCGGCGGTGCTGGCTCGTATCCGCATCCTCGGCCCAACCGGCGGTTCCGCCTCGATCTGCACCGGCATCTGTGGGATGCGCGCCGGGCCGCTGAGCTGCGGGTCCGGGCCGGGGGACCGGCGAGGGCGGATCCGGATCTGCCGGGGGGCGTGCCGTACGGACGCCGTTGTGCCGTCGACCGGTGGGCGGAAGAGGCGCGGATACTGCTGCGCGCCGAGGGGCGGTCCGGCGGTGCCGTGCTGGTGCGGTTGGGGGGACGGCATCGGCTGGTGCTGGAACTGCCGGTCGAGGATCGGGGCGGTCCGGGTGGGGAGGCCGTACCGCGGATCGCCGAGTCCGGCAGCGGTCGCTCCTCCGCGCTTCCCCTGTTGCCCGACGCCGCGACCTGGGTGCTGCCCGACCTGGAGTTGCTCCACGCCGGGCTCATCGACGCCGAGCGGCTGCATCCGCTGGTCGCCTCCGCCCTCGTACGCGAACATGCGGTGTCGCCGCAGCCGTCGCCTTCGCCGTCCCCGGGGCGGACAGGGCAGCCGCGCCTCGTCGAGTGCCGGGGTGCGCGGCATCGGATCGGTCTGGTCGACGGCGTACTCGTGCCGTTGGACCACGACCCGGCCGAGATCCGGCGGGAGGAACTGCTGGCCGCCCTGACCGGCACACCGCTCCCCTGTCTGCAGGTCATCGACGAGGCGCATCGGCGTCCGGAGTGCCTGCCCGATGTTCGCGAGCGCCTCGACCACGGCGACTTCGCCGGTGCGCTGGCCGTCGTGGAGGGGCTGCTGGGGCCCGATGCGGTGTTGCGGGACGGGGCGTTGCGGGAGGAACTGGAGGAGGCGGCGCGGCGGCGGATCACCTACGGGCTGTTCCGGGCCGGGTTGGCCGGACCCGGACCCGGACCCGAGTCCGGACGCGGGCCGGGACCTGGCCGTGTCCGTTACGACGAGCGCGGGCGCCCCCGCGACCATCGCGCGCACCCGCGGCACGCGACCTTTCCCTGACCGACGCGCGATGCGCAGTGCGCACGACCCGTCGCCGCGCGCCCAACTCCTCGTGCTCGGCGGCCGATTGACCTCTCCGTACCGGGGACTGCCGTCCCCCCGAACCCCACAGGTGATCCCACATGCCCACACGCACCACCGAGAACCACCCCTCCCCCTCTCCCTCCCCCACCCCCTCTTCCTCCCAACTCGATGTCGCCGCGGACCTGTTGGCCCTTCTCGGCGACACCACCACCGAACCCCGCCCCGACACCCAGTTGGAGGCCCTGACCCTGGCCGTCGCCGCCGACCTGCCCGTTCTCCTCTGGGGCGAGCCGGGGATCGGCAAGACCGCGGCGCTCACACAGCTCGCCGCCGCTCTGGACCTGCCGCTCACGACGGTGATCGCCAGCGTCCACGAGCCGTCCGACTTCTCGGGGCTGCCCGTCGTCGGCGACGATCCGGCCGAGCAGGGCGTACCCATGGCTCCGCCGGACTGGGCCGTGCGGCTCGTGCGGGCCGGGCGGGGGCTGTTGTTCCTGGACGAGTTGTCGACGGCGCCGCCGGCCGTACAGGCCGCGTTGCTGCGGCTGGTGCTGGAACGGCGGGTGGGGGCGTTGACGTTGCCGCCGGGCGTGCGGATCGTGGCCGCCGCCAACCCGCGGTCCTCGGCGGCCGACGGCTGGGAGCTGAGCGCGCCGTTGGCCAACCGTTTCGTGCATCTGCAGTGGGCCCACGACCACGAGGTCGTCGTACGCGGACTCGGCGGGACCTGGCCGCGGGCGACCCTGCCGCGGCTCGACCCCGGGAGGCTGGCGCAGGCCGTGGACTTCGCGCGGCGTGCGGTGTGCGGGCTGCTGTCCGGGCGGCCGGGGCTCGTGCACCGGCTGCCGAACAGCGAGACGCGTCGGGGTGGCCCGTGGCCCTCGCCGCGGAGCTGGGAGATGACACAGCGGCTGATCGCCTTCGCGAACGCCGCCGGATCGTCCCGTGATGTGCTCTCGCTGCTGGTCAGGGGCACCGTGGGGGACGGTCCTGGGCTGGAGTTGCTGGCGAGCGTGGACCGGATGGACCTGCCGGACCCCGAACTGCTGCTCGCCGATCCGGCCGGTGCCGTGCTGCCCGAGCGGGGGGATCTGCGGCAGGCCGCGCTGGACGGGGTGGTGGAGGCGGTACGGGCGCGTCCGGAGCGGCTGCGGTGGGACGCGGCGTGGGCGTTGCTGGTGCGGGCGATGGAGACCGGGGCGCCGGACCTGGTCGTCGTCCCGGCGTCCACGCTCGCCTCGCTGCGGCAGGAGGACTGGGATGTGCCGACGTCGATCGAACGGCTCGCGGGAGTCGTGGGATTGTCCCGGCGGGCGGATGAGGCGGCGGGGCGCAGTGCGGCGGCTGCGGCGCGGGCGAAGCGATGAGGACGGGCTCGTCGGGTACACCCGAGCACACCCCTAGCCCGCTCTCGGGGTCAGCGGGCACGGCCGAGGACATGCCCCGCCCGCTCCCGGGCTCCGCGCGAGCGCCCCACGGCACACCCCGCCCCCTCGACCGCGACAAACTCTTCGCCGCCCGGCTCCACGCCGCCCGCGTCCGCCCCTACCTCGCGACCGCCCTCTTCGCCCTGCACATCGTCGAGTCGAAGGACGTACCGACGATGGCCGTGGACCGGCACTGGCGTTGCTATGTCTCGCCCGCGTTCGTGGACCGTACGCCGGTGGAGGAGCTGGCCGGGGTGTGGGTGCACGAGGTGTCGCATCTGCTCCGGGATCACCACGGGCGCAGCGATCGCGTCGCGCGTGAGCGCGGGCTGACCGGACCGGGCGAGCGGCTGCGGATGAACATCGCGGCGGACTGCGAGATCAACGACGACGTCTACGGCGAGGGCCTCGCCAAGCCCCAGGGCGCCGTCGAGCCCGAGACCCTGATGCTGCGGGACGGTGAGCTGATGGAGGACTACCTGCGTCAGTTCCGGCTCGGTCCGCGTATGCAGGACCTCGCCTGGCTGGACTGCGGCAGCGGTGCCGACGGGCTGGAGCGGGAGTGGGATCTGGGGGCGGACGGTGCGCACGGGCTCAGCGCGCAGGAACGGGACGCCGTCCGCTTCCGGGTGGCTCAGGGCATCACCGGGCGGCCGGGGGACGCCTCGCAGGGGTGGCAGCGGTGGGCCGAGGAGGCCTTCCATCCGCCCCAGCCGTGGCGGGAACTGCTGGGCGCGGCGGTCCGCTCGGCGGCGTCCGGTCCGGGTGCCGGCGAGGACTACACATACGGCCGTCCCTCGCGCCGCTCGGCCTCGGTGCCCGGCGTCGTCCTGCCGAGCCTGCGGCGCCGGCCGCCCCGCGTCTGTGTCGTCATCGACACCTCCGGGTCGGTCAGCGACGCCGAGCTGGGCAGTGCGCTGCTGGAGGTCGCCGCGATCTCCCGGGCCGTGGGCGGGCGGCGCGACCTGGTCAGCGTGGTGCCGTGCGACGCGGCGGCCGGGGGTGTGCACCGGCTGTGCCGGGCCGAGGGGATTCCGCTGGTCGGGGGCGGCGGCACGGATCTGCGCGCGGGTTTCGCCAGGGCGTTGCGGGCACGGCCCCGGCCCGATGTCGTCGTGGCCCTGACCGACGGGCAGACACCCTGGCCGAGCTCCCGACCGCCGTGCCGGACGGTGGTGGGGCTGTTCCCCCGGCCACGGGCGCGAGGCGCGCGGGTCGAGCGGGATCCCGAGTACGTGCCGGACTCGCCGCCGGACTGGGCGCGGGTGGTCGAGATCGGGTCGGGCTCCGGTGGGCGGTGAGCTCGGTGAGGCAGGGCGGTGAGGTCGCCGCAGGTCAGTTCTGGCAGCCGCATCCCGCGGTGCTCTTGGCCTCGCCGACGGTGACGGACGGGTCGGTCGCCTGCTCGGCAGGGGTGCAGCAGGCGGTGACGCCGCAGCAGGAGTCGGCCTCCGCAGCGGGCGCCGTGGCGGTCGGGCCGGTGACGGCGGTGGGCTTGGTGGCGCGGACGATGGCGGAGTGCATGCCGTCGGCGACCGAGTGGGTCGGGGTGATCTCGATGTCGGTGAACCCGGCGGACTCCAGGCCCGCGCGGAATTCGGCGAAGGAGAGGGCGCCGGCGATGCAGCCGACGTAGTCGCCGCGTTCGGCCCGCTGTTCGGCGGTGAGGGTGTCGTCGGCGACGATGTCGGAGACGCCGATGCGGCCGCCGGGCTTGAGGACGCGGAACGTCTCCGCGAACACGGCGGGCTTGTCGACCGACAGGTTGATCACGCAGTTGGAGATCACGACGTCGATCGTGTTCGCGGGCAGCGGGACGGCCTCGATGGTGCCCTTGAGGAACTCCACGTTCGTCGCGCCCGCCTTCGCCGCGTTGGCCAGGGCGAGTTCGAGCATCTCCTCGGTCATGTCCAGTCCGTAGGCCTTGCCGGTGGGGCCGACGCGGCGGGCGGAGAGCAGGACGTCGATGCCGCCGCCGGAGCCGAGGTCGAGGACGCGCTCGCCTTCGCGCAGTTCGGCGACGGCGGTGGGGTTGCCGCAGCCGAGGGAGGCGGCCAGGGCCTCGGCGGGCAGAGTGTCGCGCTCTTCCGCGGCGTACAGGGCGGAGCCGAGGTTCTCGTCGACCTCGACCGGCTCGGGTCCGCAACAGGCGGTGCCGCCGTCGGTGACCTTCACGGCCGCCTCGGCGTACCGGCGACGGACGGTTTCCCTCAGGTCGGTGGACTGCTCGTTCATGACTCACTCCCCGGAACTGCCTGTATTGACGTTCGTTGATGCAACCTTGCGCCTTGAATCGAAGGATGTCAATATAGAAGCATGTCGAAACAAGAGCTTGAGGTGATCGGCCAGGACGCCGCCTGCTGCCCGGGCCTGTCCGCCGCGCCGCTCGACGAGGACCAGGCGGCCGATCTGGCCAAGGTCTTCAAGGCCCTGGGCGATCCGGTCCGGCTGCGGCTGATGTCGATGATCGCCTCGCGTGGCGAGGGCGGTGAGGTCTGTGTGTGCGAGCTGACCCCGGCGTTCGACCTGTCCCAGCCGACGATCTCCCACCACCTCAGGCTGCTGCGGCAGGCCGGGCTCACCGACTGCGAGCGTCGCGGCACCTGGGTGTACTACTGGGTGCTGCCCGGTGTCCTGGACCGGCTCGCCGCGTTCCTGACCGTCCCGCAGTCCGCCGGGGCCACCGCGCAGCCCGCCGGGGCCACCGCGTGAACGCCTCGCTCGGCCGCCGGGTCGCCGCCGAGACCGTCGGGACCGGGCTGCTGGTCGCGGTCGTGGTCGGCTCCGGCATCCAGGCCACCGAGCTGTCGCGTGACGTCGGTGTGCAGTTGCTCGCCAACTCCCTCGCGACCGTCTTCGGCCTGGGCGTGCTCATCCTGCTGCTCGGGCCGGTCTCCGGTGCGCACTTCAACCCCGCCGTCACCCTCGCCGCCTGGCTCACCGGCCGTCGCACGCCGGGCGGCCCGGCCCTGCGGGACGTCGCGGCGTACCTGCCCGCCCAGATCCTGGGCGCGATCGGCGGGGCGGTCCTGGCCGACGCGATGTTCGCCGAGCCGCTGGTGCGGTTCTCCACCCAGGACCGGTCAGCCGGCCATCTGTGGCTGGGCGAGGTCGTCGCCACGGCCGGGCTGATCCTGCTGATCCTCGGCCTCGGCCGGACCGGCCGCGCCGCGCTCGCCCCGGCCGCGGTCGCCGCGTACATCGGGGCCGCCTACTGGTTCACCTCCTCCACCTCGTTCGCGAACCCCGCGGTGACCATCGGGCGGGCCTTCACCGACACCTTCGCCGGCATCGCGCCCGCCTCCGTCCCCGCGTTCATCGCCGCCCAACTGGTGGGCGGCGCACTCGGAATCGGCATCGTGGCCATGGTCTACGGCACGCGCCGCGTACCGGCACGGCCCGAGGCGTCCGTCCCGCCCGCGGAACGCGAACTCGCCTCCTCCTGACCACCCGCCTCGCCCTCCCTCGCCCCGCCTCCGAGAAGGACCCCGCCATGAGCACCTCCGCTTCGCGCCCGTCAGTGCTGTTCGTCTGCGTCCACAACGCCGGACGCTCCCAGATGGCGGCCGCCTTCCTCGCCCACCTGGCGGGCGACCGCGTCGAGGTCCGTTCCGCCGGGTCCGCCCCCGCCGACACCGTCAACCCGGCCGTGGTCGAAGCGATGAGCGAGGTCGGCATCGACATCTCCGCCCAGACCCCGAAGATCCTCACGACCGAGGCCGTCCAGGCATCCGACGTCGTGATCACCATGGGCTGCGGCGACGCGTGCCCCGTCTTCCCCGGCAAGCGGTACCTCGACTGGCAGCTCGACGACCCGGCGGGCCAGGGCGTGGACGCCGTACGCCCCATCCGCGACGCGATCGAGACCCGCGTCCGCACGCTGATCTCGGACGTCACATCCGGCTGACGACGCCCGGCTGACGACGCCCGGTTGCCGTCCACCCTGCCGTCCCTCCGCTGTACTCCCCGCCGTCCCTCCCGTCGTACCCATGGCGGACCCAACGCCCGATCCCTACTGCGTTTTCAGTACAGGCGATTGTCGGCAGCCACACGACGACACGGCACGCCCTCTCCCGAGAGTCTGGGCAGACGTTCGAGTCCCAGATGTGGAGACCCCCTGCCGTGGCTACTTTCCTGTATCGAGTGGGCCGTCTGGCCTTCCGGCGGCGCTGGTACGTCGCCCTGGTCTGGGCGGCCGTGCTGGCCGCCGTCGGGTTGGGTGCGCTGAAGGCCCCGGGCGCGGCCGACGAGGAGTTCTCGATGCCGGGCATCGAGTCGCAGAAGGCGTTCGACCTGATGGGGGAGCGCTTCCCGGGCGCGACGGCCGACGGCGCCACCGCGCGGGTCGTCTTCGTCGCGCCCGGCGGTCAGAAGGTGACCGCCGTCGAGAACAAGCAGGCCGTCGAGGCGGCCGTGGCCGAGCTGGGCGACGGCTCGCAGGTGGCGTCCGTCGCCGATCCGTTCCAGGCGAAGGCGGTGAGCAAGGACGGTACGACGGCGTTCGCGACCGTCACCTTCAAGGTGAAGGCCAACGACCTCACCGACGCCAGCCGGACGCATCTGGAGAAGGCGATCGACGACGCCAGGGACTCCGGGCTGACCGTCGAGGCCGGCGGCACCGCGATGGACGACGGGGGCGGTGCGGGCGGCATGGCCGAGGTCATCGGCATCGCGATAGCCGCCGTCGTACTCCTCGTCACCTTCGGGTCCCTCGCCGCCGCCGGGCTGCCGCTGCTGACCGCCGTCGTGGGGGTCGGCGTCAGCATGGCCACGATCCTCGCCCTGTCCGACGCCCTCGGTCTGTCCACCACGACCGGCACCCTCGCGATGATGCTGGGCCTCGCGGTCGGCATCGACTACGCCCTGTTCGTCGTCTCGCGGTACCGGGAGGAACGCGCCAAGGGCCGTACACCGCAGGAGGCGACCGGCCTCGCCGTCGGTACGGCCGGGTCGGCGGTCGTGTTCGCCGGGCTCACCGTCGTCATCGCGCTGGCCGGGCTGGCGGTCGTCGGCATCCCGATGCTCACCAAGATGGGGCTGGCCGCGGCGGGCGCGGTCGTCGTCGCCGTGCTCGTCGCGCTGACGCTGGTGCCCGCCTTCCTCGGCTTCTGGCCCAACGCCGTGCTGCCGAGGAAGGCCCGCAAGAGCGGCCGTATCGAAGAGAGCAGCGGTGACAACGGCGGCACCCGGTGGGCGCGGTTCGTGCTGCGGCGGCCCCTTCCCGTGCTGCTCCTCGGCGTCGTCGGCCTCGGCGCGCTCGCCGTGCCGATGACCCAGTTGCAGCTGGGCATGCCCGGTGACGAGGCCAAGGCGGCGTCCACCACCGAGCGGCGGGCCTACGACGCGCTCGCCGAGGCGTTCGGGCCGGGCTTCAACGGGCCGTTGACCGTCGTCGTGGACGCCAAGGGGGACGCGGATCCGAAGGGTGCCGTCACCACGATCAGCGAGGAGATCGGCGGCACGAGGGGGGTCGTGTCCGTGTCTCCCGCCCGCTTCAACGGCGCCGGTGACACCGCCGTCTTCTCCGTCGTGCCGTCCACCGCGCCGACCGACGAGAAGACCAAGGACCTGGTGACCACCATCCGGGGCGAACGGGACGGCGTAGAGGCCGGGACCGGGGCGACGTTCGAGGTCACCGGCACCACCGCGATGAACATCGACATCGCCGACAAGGTGCAGGCCGCGCTGGTCCCGTATCTGATCGTCGTGGTCGGGCTCGCGATCGTGCTGCTGCTGGTGGTCTTCCGGTCGCTGCTCGTCCCGCTGAAGGCGGCCCTGGGCTTCCTGCTGTCGGTGCTGGCCTCCCTCGGCGCCGTGGTCGTGGTCTTCCAGCAGGGGCACGGCGCCGAACTGCTGGGCGTGGAGCAGACCGGGCCGATCATGAGCCTGATGCCGATCTTCCTGGTGGGCATCGTCTTCGGGCTGGCCATGGACTACGAGGTCTTCCTCGTCTCGCGGATGCGGGAGGCGTACGTCCACGGGGAGCGGCCCGGGCAGGCGGTCGTCTCCGGGTTCCGGCACAGCGCCCGCGTGGTCGTGGCCGCCGCGCTGATCATGATCGCGGTGTTCGCCGGGTTCATCGGCGAGAGCGACTCGATGATCAAGATGATCGGGTTCGGACTCGCCACGGCCGTCCTCCTCGACGCCTTCGTCGTACGGATGGCGATCGTGCCCGCCGTGCTCGCGCTGCTCGGCGACAGGGCCTGGTGGCTGCCGAAGTGGCTGGACCGGATCCTGCCGCGCGTGGACGTGGAGGGCGAGGCGCTCACCCGGCGGACGGAGACCGAGACGGAGGCGGAGGCTGAGCCCGGGACCGGCCCGGCGGATCCGGCGGACCCGGCCGGGCTGGAAGTGGCGCGCACCTGATCCGCCCGACCGTCCCACCCGCCCGCCATTACGGGCCGCCCGCGACCCAGGACGAGGTCGCGGGCGGCCCCGTCGGCCGTCCGCGCCCGGATCGTCCACCATGGCCTGAGCTCGTTCACCACGGCCTCTGCTCGTCCACCACGGCCTCAGCTCGTCCACCATGGCCTCAGCAGCACATCGACCGGAGAGCACCATGACCACCCACCAGGAGCGCCGCTACGCGGACCGCATCGAGGAGTTCGCGGACCGCCACCCCTTGGTCGTCGACCTGGTCGTCGTCGCGGCGCTGATGGGCTCCGCGACCCTCGGCGGCCAGCTCACCCTGCCCGGCGCCGAGCCGCCGGACCAGGACAGGACCAGCGCCGTTCTCCTGGGCATCTCCTGCCTCGCCCTGCTGAAGCACCGCACCCACCCGCGTACCGCCCTCGTCGTCACCGCGGTCTGCACGGTCGCCGTCGTGGCGGCGGGATACCTGGTCACGCCACTGCTGCTGGCGCCGATCATGGCGGCGCTGTTCTGGCTGTCCAGCCACACCGACCGCAGGACCACCCGCGCCTACGGCATCCCCACCGTCCTGGCGCTGATGCTCGCGGCCGCGCTCTCCGACTCCATGGACCACATCTCGCTGCTGCTGCGGACGATCGGCCCGTTCTTCTGGCTGATGCTGCCCCTGGCCGCCGGCAAGATGACCCAGCTGCGCCGCGCCTATGTGCGCTCGATGCAGGCCCGCGCCGAGCACGCCGAGCGCACCCGGGAGGAGGAGGCCCGGCGCAGGGTCACCGAGGAACGTATGCGCATCGCCCGTGAGCTGCACGATGTCGTCGCCCACCATCTGGCGCTGGCCAACGCCCAGGCCGGTACGGCCGCGCACCTGGCGCTCGCCAGTCCGGAGCAGTCGCAGAAGATCCTCACCGACCTGACCGGCACCACGTCCTCCGCGCTGCGCGAGCTGAAGGCCACGCTGGGGCTGCTGCGGCAGAACGACGACCCGGACTCCGCGTCGCTGGAGCCGTCGCCCGGGCTGGTCCGGCTGCCCGAACTGGTCTCGGCGTGCGCCTCCGCGGGGGTCACCGTCACGGTCACCACGGAGGGGGAGCCGCGGCCGCTGTCCCCCGGCGTGGACCTGACGGCGTTCCGCATCGTGCAGGAGGCCCTCACCAACGTCACCAAGCACGCCACCGTGGAGTCCGCCCACGTCCGGCTCGCCTACTCCGGCGCCCGCCTGTCGATCACGGTCAGCAACGACGGCCCCACGCCAGCGCCCGGGGGCGCCGGGGCCGCGCCTTCCCAGGGCTTCGGCGTCATGGGCATGCGCGAGCGCGCCCACTCCATCGGCGGCGAACTCCACGCGGGCCCCCGCCCCGAGGGAGGCTTCGAGGTCACCACCGCACTGCCCCTCCAGCCGCACGGCGCCGCGGAGGACGCGACGCCGTGACGGCCGGGGTGTGCAGCGGCAGGCGGGGCCGGCTCAGTCGGAGGTCAGGTGGACCGTGGCCGTGCTGTACGCGTAGGAATGCCGCCCGTCGCCGCCGTACCAGACCGTGTACTGGACGTCGCCCTTGGCCTTCGGGCGGTCGGTGTAGCTGAAGGTGCCGTCCGCGGCGACGGGCGCGGAACCGATCAGCGTGCCCTCACCCGCGGCGGGGTCGTCGAGCCGCCAGATGTCGACGGTGCCGCCCGTGCCGAAGCCCACGGGCGCGTCGAGCTTGCCGCTGAGGGTGAGCGGCTGGTTCCGGGGCGAGGAGGCGGGGGCCTGCACGGTGACGGTGGTGGGGACCTGCGGGTGGTTCAGGACCTGCAGCGTCAGGGTCGAGGAGTTGCTGTCCTTGGTGACGGCGAAGAGGCGCGTGGCGTCCGGGGTCCAGGCCAGACCGCCCGACTGGAGGGTGGTGGTGGCGTACGGCGACGGCGCCGGGAAGTCCCAGGAGTGGAAGTCCGTGGACGCGCCCGGCGCGAACAGGCGGACGTCGGGCGAGTTGGCGCCGTCGACGCCCGCCGCGACCGTGCCGTCGGGGGCGATGGCCACCGCGTTGGGGTAGTGGCTGGTGGCGTAGCGGCCGTCGTCCGCGAGGTCGGCGGTGCGGAACACCTGGTGGTAGTACGGCGAGGCGCACGCGACGACGACCCGCTCGGCGTCCGGCGTCAGGGCCAGGTCCTGGAGGCTCGCGCACCCCTCCGGCCCCGGATCGACGCGCCGTGCCTGGGCGTCGGCCCGGCCGGCGCTCACGTCGTACACCGCCAGCGCGGCGGCGTTGCCGTCGGACTCGGCGGCTACGAGGGTGTCCGGATGCTGCGGGGTGGCGGCCAGCCGGGGCGAGCCGCGGAAGGTGTCGAGGCCCTGGTCCCGGGTGACGACGGGCTGCCCGCCGCCCAGGTCCAGGGAGCCGAGGGCGCCGCGCCAGGTGTCGAGGCTGTAGCCGAACCAGATCTTCCCGCCGGCCAGCGCCAGGGAGGTCGGGCCCGCGTAGGCGCCCGCTCCGGTGCCGGTGTCGTAGCGGGCGGTCTCCTCCAGGGTGACGGTGTCGATCGCGGCGATCGCGCCGGCGTCGCGCAGGGCCACGTACAGCGTGCCGGAGTCGCCGGACAGCGCGACGCCCCAGGCACCGGCCTCACCGTCGATCCGCTTCACGACCTGGCCGGTGTAGTCGGTCACCAGGACGCTGCCGCCGAAGGGGTCGCTGAGGAACACCTGTTGGTGGGCCGAGTCGACGGCCATGTCCCGGTAGGAGCCGATCGGCAGCGGGCTGCCGGTGTCCGCGGCGGCCGAGGTCGTTCCGAGGCCGAGGAACGTCAGGCTCAGGGCAGCGGAGAGCGCTGCTCTTTCTGCGAACTGTCTGATGCGCACGGGTGCGGTCTCTTCCTTCGCTGGGACGTCTGCGATGAGCGCCGTCCGTCATGATCAACAGACGGCACTCATGCAGCGCAGCGGCCCGGAAGGACGTCACACCGTGCGGTGTGTACGGCGGGTGCGGTGGGTGCGGCTCAGAGGCCGAACTCCTGCGGGGACAGGCCGAGTACCGAGCACGCCTCGCGCAGGGCCTGCTCCTCGGCCGGGGCGACGTAGCCGTCCGCGCCCGCGACGACGAAGCCGGTCTGGACGACCGCCCTGGCCTCCGTCGGCTTCTTCGACGCCTTGGCGATTTCCTGCAGGGCGTCCTGCTTGCCCTGCTGGAAGTTGTACGCCAGCTGGTCGACGTGCTTGTTGAAGCGCTGGCGCAGTTGCTCGGAGGGGAAGTTCTGCAGGACGTCGTTGTTCAGGATCAGCGACTCCACATGCTGCCGCTCGGCCGGGTCGACGTGCCCGTCGGCGGCGGCGACCAGGGCGCACATGGCCATGCTGGCGTCCCGGTAGGCGCCGCTCTTCAGCTCCGTCTTGAGCGAGGTGAGCTGGGACTTGAGGGCGCTCACCAGCTGCGCCTTCGAACCGCCGGAGGACCCCGAGCCCGGTCGGCCGCCGTGTCCGCCGGCGCCGTGCCCGCCGCCCCGCGCGCCCTGGGCCTGCTGCTGCAGACCCTTGGCCTGGTCCTTGATCCGATCCCACATCGCCATCCGTGCCACCTCGGCTTCAGCCCGTGTCGTTCCGGTCGCGAACGCGAATCCGCGCATCGTCCTGCCAACTCCCCGCGCACCCTCGAAGTTCCCGGGCCGGGTCCCTCCGGGGGCCCCTCGGGGGGTCCCTCCGGTCCGGCCCGCTGACCTGCTGGAGCCGTGCGCCGACGCGCACAGGGGTACCGTAAAAACGTGACAAATGGCGCAACTCCGATGGAAGCCGGAGTGTGATGCCATGGCTCACCGACACACCACCCCGTCCGGTGGCTCCGGAGACCTGCTCCAGACGCTCGGCGACCTGACCGGGCGGATCCTGGACCGGATCAAGTTCCAGCAGGCCCGCGTGGAGCTCGCCGCCGCCCTGCAGCGGCAGGTCCTCGCGGCCGAGCTGCCGGTCCTGCCCTGTCTGCACGCGGCGGGCCGGTACGCGCCCGCGCGGGCCGGGCTGGACATCGGGGGCGACTGGTACGACGGCTTCGTCATGCCGGACGGCTCGGTGGGGTTCGCGATCGGGGACGTACAGGGGCACGACGTCGAGGCGGCGGCGCTGATGGGGCAGGTGCGCACCTGTCTGCGGGCCGTCGCGATCGCGACCACGGATCCGGCGGAGGTGCTCCGCCGGACCAACGACCTGCTCGTCGACATGGCCTCCGGTCTCTTCGTGACCTGCACGTTCCTGCGTTTCGACCCGCTCACCAACGAGCTCGCCGACGCCCGCGCCGGACATGTCCCCGCCGTATGGGCGGCTGCCGACGGACGCTGCGACATCGTGCTGAACGAGGGCGGGCTGCCGCTCGGCATCCAGGCCGGCGAGAGCTACCCGTCGACCAGCCGGAAGCTGACCGACGTGGGCGCGTTCGTGCTGGTCACCGACGGGTTGGTGGAGGGACCCAGCTATCCGATCGAGGAGGGTCTTGAGCGGGTGGCCACCCTGGCGGGCGGTGCCTGTCGCGACGATCCGGACGAACTGGCCGCGAAGATCATCAAGGTGGCGGACTCCACCGGCCACAGCGACGACGCCGCGGTCCTCGTCCTCCGGTACGGAAGGCTTCGGGAACAGCGGGTGTGGCAGGACGAGGGGTGACGGCATGAGCGGCACGCCCCGGCTGCAGGGGCAGGCGGGGACGACGACCGGCACGGCACACGGTGCGCGGAGCCGCCGGTACGCCGTCGACGGCGTACGGCTCGTCTGCGTCGTCGCCGCCTATTACCTCAGCGCCAAGCTCGGGCTCCAGCAGGAGCTGGTGCGGGGTCAGGTCACGCCGTTCTGGCCGCCCACCGGCATCGCCCTCGTCGTGCTGCTGCTGTGGGGTCTGCGGATGTGGCCCGCCGTCGCGCTCGGCGCGTTCGTGGTGAACGTGACGCTCGGCCCGTCGGCCTTCCCGGTCCTCGCCATCACCGTCGGCAACACGCTCGCGCCGGTGTTCGCCTACCTGCTCCTGCGCCGGGTGGGCTTCCGTATCGCCTTGGACCGGCTCCAGGACGCCCTGGCGCTGGTGTTCCTCGGGGCCCTCGGCGGGATGGTGATCAGCGCTTCGGTGGGCACGGGAGCGCTGGTCGCCTCCGGCGCACTGGCGGGCGACGACTTCTGGCCGACCTGGTCGGTGTGGTGGACCGGCGACGCGATGGGCGTCCTGGTCGTCGCGCCGCTCCTGCTGGTCGCACGCGAGGCCCGGTGGCCGCGGGGCGTGCCCGCCCTGCGCTGGGCGGAGGCGGTGGCCCTGCTGGGCGGCACCGCGGCGGTGTCCGTCGTGGCCACGCACAGCCCGGTCAACCTGCTCTTCCTAGTTGTCCCCTTCCTGATCTGGGCGGCCTTCCGCTTCCAGCTGGCCGGCGCCGCGCCCTGCGTACTGATCACCTCCGTGATCGCCATCCACGCCGGAGCCCAGGGGGTGGGCCCCTTCGACGACCACGAGCTCCTCGCCCAGATGGTGATCCTCCAGGCCTTCAACGGCACCGTGTCCCTGACCGCCCTGGTGCTCTCGGCGGTCATCACCGAGCGCAACCACACCCTCGGGGAGATCGAGCGGGTCTGCGAGGGACTGACCGAGGCGCTGTCCCAGCTCGCCCCCGAGGAGCCCCTCGACCAGTGGCCGCCGTCCTGGCCGAAGGAAAGCGATCAGCCCAGGGGCCACAGCCCTTGAACCCCCGGGCTCCCGGACCGCCACGCCACCCGGCGCTCGCTCAGAAGCGGAAGCCGATGCCCCCGAACCCCGGCCGCTCCGCCGCCGCCCGCATCCAGGGGACACCACTGACAACGACGGGGCCGGGCGCAGCCGAAGGCCACCCGGGGCCGACCCGGGCCGTACCGGCGTGGCGTGGTTGCGAGGTCTGTTCCCGGCGCCAAGCATGGGATCCGTGCGCGTCTGTGTCGCCCTGTTCACCGCCGATCTGCGGTTGCACGACAACCCGGTCCTCCACGCCGCCGTACGGGACACCGAACGCGTCGTCCCGCTCTTCGTCGTGGACACCGGCATCCGCCGCACCGGATTCGCCGTACCCAACCGCGCGGCATTCCTCGCCGACAGCCTGGCCGACCTCGACGCCGCCCTGCGCGACCGGGGCGGGCGGCTGGTGGTGCGGGTCGGTGACGTGGTCGAGGAGACCTGCCGGGTGGCCGCCGAGACGGGGGCCGACGCGGTGCACATCGCGGGCGGGGTGAGCCGTTACGCGGCACGGCGGGAGGACCGGCTGCGCGTGCGGTTGGCCGGGGAACGGCGCCGACTGCACGTCCACGACGCCTCGTTGACGGTGGTACCGCCCGGGGCGCTGACCCCCGCGGGCCGGGGCAAGGACCACTTCGCCGTGTTCACCCCGTACTTCCGCCGCTGGGAGAACTTCTCCGTGCGTGACGTCCTGCCCGTACCGGATGCCGTACGGCTACCGGACGACGTGCGCTCGGCCGACCTGTCCCGCACCGAGTCCCTCGCCGTGGGACCCACCTCGCCGGGTCTGCCCGCGGGCGGGGAGTCCGAGGGCCGCCGCAGGCTGCGGGAGTGGCTGTCCGGCCCCCTGTCCGCATACGACGACCTGTCCGCCGACGCGACCTCCCGGCTCTCCCCCTACCTGCACTTCGGCTGCCTCTCACCCACCGAACTCCTCCACCGCGCCCGCGACTTGGACGACCCCGGCGCGCAGACGTTCGTCCGTCAGCTCGCCTGGCGGGACTTCCACCACCAGGTCCTGGCGGCCCGCCCCGACGCGGCAGACCACGACTACCGCCCCCGGCACGACCGTTGGCGCCGCGCCCCGAAGGACGTCGAGGCGTGGCGGGAGGGCCGGACGGGCTACCCCGTCGTGGACGCGGCCATGCGTCAGCTCCGTCACGAGGGCTGGATGCCGAACCGGGTCCGGATGCTCGCGGCGAGTTTCCTGACCAAGACGCTGTACGTGGACTGGCGGGTGGGCGCCCGTCACTTCCTGGACCTGCTGGTCGACGGCGATGTCGCCAACAACCAGCTCAACTGGCAGTGGGTCGCCGGAACCGGCACGGACACCCGCCCCAACCGGCTCCTCAACCCCCTTGTCCAGGCACGCCGGTTCGACCCGGAGGGGGAGTACGTACGGCGCTGGCTGCCGGAACTCCGGCACCTGGACGCCGGGACCCTCCACCGGCTCCCGCACCTCGACGGGGCCGCCCGTGCGGGACTGGACTACCCCGCCCCCATCGTGGACCTCACGGCGGCGGCCGATCGGTTCCGGGCGGGGCGGGGCATCGACTGACCGGACCGGTCCGCGCGGGCTCAGCCGTAGAGCGCCACCCTCGGTGTCACCGTGCCCTCGGCGTCCGGGTCGACGACGGTGAGCCGGTAGACCTGAGTGAGGGTCTCGCCCGCGCGCACCGTGCGCTGCGCGGTCGTGAGGTCGGTGAACAGCGTGCCGGTCTGGGCGCCGGCCTGGACGGGCTCCCAGCAGCCGTCCGCGGTACGCCGCTCCAGCTCGACGTCCGACGGGGTCAGGAACGGTCCCGCGTCCGGGGACTGCACGAGCAGCTGGGGAGCGACGGTCCGGTCCGCCGCGGAGTCATTGCGGTAGGTGACCGTGAACTCGTGCCGCTCGCCGTCGGCCTTGAGTGGGCTTGTGGGCAGGTCCACGAAGCCGGTGGGCACGGCGGCCGGCTGCCGCTGCGCCGCCGCGGCCACCGCCCCGCCGGTCTGCTGGGTGGCCGCCATGGCCGGTCCCGCCATGGCCAGACCGGACAGGGCCACGACGAGGGCCACGGAGGCGAGCCTGAGACGACTGTTCTTCAACGACACGTTCGCTGATCCTTCGGATTCGCTCGGGTGAACTGGCCTACCCGGTAGGGCTGTCGGCCACGGACGTTCTCAAGGGGACGCAGCACAGCCTAGGTGCCGGACAGCGCCCGGCGGATCGGCCGAAAGGCCGAGGACGAGGGGCCGCCTCTCTGGCCGAATGGATGAGTGCAGTCGTGAAGAACGTGTGCGGATCGCAGGGGTACGGTGCCGTGCGGCCGTAGCGACAAGAACACGGCCGCACACCCTCGCGGTGGTGGTTCCGGGCGAGTACCGCCGGGTACCCGGGGCGCCGACCGGCGAAGAGCCCGCGGAGGGCGTACACGGGAGGTGTCCATGGGAGCGGTGCGGTTTCTGTCCCGGAAGGGGCGGCGGCGGGGGCGGCGGGCCGATCCACTGGGGTCCGGGCCGCATCCCACCGACGTCGAGGCCGCCGCCCGACGGTTTCTGCTGCTCGGGGTTCTCCCCCTGTGGGTGGTGCCCGGGCTCGCGGACTGGTGGATGCACCGGCGGACCGGCATCGAGCGGACCAGCGGGACCAAGGAGTCCGCGGTGCACGCCGTGATGATGACCGAGGCCGGGGTACCGGTCGTGATCGGGCTGCTCGCCCGCGTCAATCCCCTGGTGCTCACCACGATGGGCGCGGCCGCCGTGGCGCACGGTGCCACCGCGCTGTACGACGTGTCGCTGGCGACCGGCGAGCGGGAGATCCGGCCGGTCGAGCAGCACATCCACAGCTTCCTCGAAGTGCTGCCGCTCACCGCGCTGGCGTTCACCGCCTGTCTGCACCCCGACGAGGTCCGCTCGACACTGCGCGGCGGACCGCGACCCCAGGACTGGCGTCTGCTGCCCAAGGAACGCCCGCTGCCCGCGGCGTATCTCGCGGGGCTCGCCGGGGTGATCGGGCTGGGTGTCGTCGCGCCGTACGCCGAGGAGCTGCGGCGCTGTCTGCGGGCCAGGGCCAAGGGATAGGGATACCAGGGCCAATGGATAGGGGTAGGGACAGGGCGGCCGGGCCGGGGTGTCGCGGCTCGGCTGTCGCGGTCGCGGCCGTCGCGGTCGCGGTGGGTGTCGGTCAGGTGTCCGCCACGACCCGTACGGTCCGCAGGCCCCGGTCCGCCGCGTCCGGCAGGAACATGCCCGCCTCGACCCCTGTGACCAGGTACTCCAGTACCGGCTCGGTCAGGCGTTCGCCGGGCAGGACGACCGGGATGCCGGGCGGGTAGGGGGTGATCATCTCGGCGGCGATCCTGCCGACGGCCTCGGCGGTGGGCACCTTCTCGGGCGGGGCGAAGTAGGCGTCCCGGGGCAGCCGGGCCTGGTCCATGCGCAGGCCGGCCGGGGTGGGGACGGCGACTTGAGGGGCGTCCCGCAGTTCGGCGGCGCGGTCGGCGTGGTCGGCCAGGTCGCGCAGCGCCGTGAGCAGGCGCGCCGTGGTGCGCTCGTCGTCGGCGTGGGTGAGCTGCGCGCTGATGCGCCGGTGGTCGAAGAGGTGGGCGTCGATGTGGTGGTGGGCCCGCAGCCAGTCGGCCGCCCGGTAGCCGGTGGTGCCGAGGGCGCCGATGTCCATGACGAGCGGGAGCGGGTCGAAGTCGGCGGCGAGATCCGGGCCGCAGTAGTCCGTCGCGTCGTCGACGTGGAAGCCGTCGATCTCCTCGATCGCGGCGCGGGTGCGCGCGGCCAACTCCAGTGCGCCGCCGATGAGTTCACGGCCGTGCTGGACCATCTGACGGCGCCATGCGTCGATCCCCGCGTAGATCAGGACGTTGGGGCTGGTCGTGCCGAGGAGGTCGGCCCGTGAGGCCAGTTCGGCGGGGTCGATGAGGTCGCCCTGGAGGTGGAACACCGAGCCCTGCTCCAGGCCGCTGCCCATCTTGTGGATGCTGGTGACGCAGATGTCGGCGCCCGCGTCCATGGCCCACGCCGGCAGTTCGTCGTGGAAGGGCAGGTGCGCTCCCCATGCCTCGTCCACGATGAGCGGCTTGCCGAGCCGGTGGCAGACGTCGGCGATGCCCCCGAGGTCGGCGGCGGCACCGTACGGCGTGGGGCTGGTGACCAGGGCACCGTCGGCGTCCGGATGCTCGGCGAACGCCTTCTCGTAGGCGGCCGTGGAGGGGGGATGGGCGATGTGCCGGGCGGTGTCCCACTGCGGTTCCACCCACACGGGCTCGACTCCGGACAGGATGAGCCCGGCGATGACCGACTTGTGCGCGTCGCGCCCGACGAGGAGCCGGTGGCCGGGGCAGGTCACCGCCAGCATCGCGGCCTTCACCGACAGGGAACTGCCGCAGGTGGAGAAGAACGTGTGGTCCGCGTGCACCGCGTCGGCCATCAGCCTCTCGGCCCGGGCCAGTACGCGGCCCCGGGTGAGCCGGTCGTCCAGGCCCCCGTTGGCCAGGACGTCGCCGAAGAAGACGGCGTCGCCCAGGACCGCGCGGGCGCGTGGGTCCGCGCCGCGCGCGTGTTTGTGGCCCGGGGGTGTGAATCCCAGCTCGTCCACGTTCTGATATCGGGCGAGCGCCTCCAGAACAGGGGCCTCGGCGTGGTTCGCACCCATGGGGGCCGGGTTCCCCGGGGGGGGGGGGGGGCTGGGGGGGGGGGTGGGGGGGGGGGGGGGGGGGGGGTGGTGGGGGGGGGGGGGGGGCGGGGAGTGCCGCGCGGGTCTGGAGGACAAAA
>NZ_JBHYJA010000008.1:0-27869 GCF_042740355.1 Streptomyces sp. NPDC059010 | reverse complement strand
TTTTTTTGGTGCGCGCCCCCTCCGCTTGCGGCGCGGTGGGTGTCCGCCCGGGGGGGGGGGGGGGGGCGCGGGGGGGGGCCCCCCCCCCGCCCCCCCCCCCGCGGCAGGTCGGGTCGGGGTGGGTGACGCCGGGGTGGGCCAGGCCGGGACTCAGGACGGCGACGGGTGTGCGGCCACGCGCAGCGGCCGGGTCTCCGGTCGCACACGCTCGCGCGGGACTCCGTCCAGGCCGCCCCGTTTCAGGTCGTCGTGCTGTTCCAGGTCGGCCCACCAGTCGGCGCCGTCCTCCAGGTAGCGCAGGAGGATGCCCTCGCGCAGGGCCCAGGGGCAGATCATGAGGGTCTTCACACCGCTGAGTTTCATCGCGGTGTGCCCGACGATCGCCCCGGCGAGGCTCTGCCGGGCCCGGGGGTCGGAGATGCCGGGCAGTCCGGAGCGCTCGTCGGCGGGCAGCGTGGCCAGCCGGTCGATCGAGCAGCGCAGGTCGCGGCGGCGCAGGACCCGTTCGATGAACGGCCCGTGCCGCCCCGGAGCC
This sequence comes from Streptomyces sp. NPDC059010, assembly GCF_042740355.1. Taxonomy (NCBI): domain Bacteria; kingdom Bacillati; phylum Actinomycetota; class Actinomycetes; order Kitasatosporales; family Streptomycetaceae; genus Streptomyces; species Streptomyces sp. NPDC059010. The sequence continues at coordinate 27,334 of NZ_JBHYJA010000008.1, read as the reverse complement.
GCGCCGCACAACCGCGCCAGCTGCTGGAACGTCCGTGACGTGGCGACGGCGGTGTGCGGGTGCTCCCAGCGGATGCGGGCGGAGACGTCGCGCAGTTGGTGGCGCACCTTGCGGCGCAGGGCGCTCATGTGGTCCGGCGTCGGCGGGTCCGCCGTATCGAAGAACTCGTTGGTGAGCCGGTTGGCGCCGAGCGGCAGGGAGGCCGCGAACTCCGGTGTCCTGCCCCGGCCGAAGGCCACTTCGAGGGAGCCGCCGCCGATGTCGAAGAGGGCCAGCGGGCCGGAGCGCCAGCCCATCCAGCGCCGGGCGCCCAGGAAGGTCAGCCGGGCCTCCGCCTCGCCCGGCAGCACCCGCAGGCGCAGCCCGGTGCGGCTGTGCACGGCCCGCAGGACGTCCATCCGGTCGGGCGCGTCGCGCACCACGGCCGTCGCGAACGCCAGCGGTTCCGGCGCGTCCCACTGCCCGGCCATCGCGGTCGCCGCGCTCAACGCCTTGACCAGGCGCTCCGTCGCGATGTCCCCGAGGCAGCCGTCGCTGTCGACGTGCTCGGAAAGTCGCAGCTTCCACTTGGCGGTGTGCACCGGAAGGGGGATCCCGTCCCCCACGTCGCACACGGCCAGTCGGACAGTATTGGACCCGATGTCGAGCACGCTGATTCTCACAGGCCCCGGTGTACCCGTCGCGGGGCGCTTGATACGTCGGCGACGGAACGCACAGGTGAGGACGGTGCCGAGGGAGGGATTCCGCTTTCTGTCCGCCCTTGGGCGCGCAGTGCCGTGCCGCCCGCGCGCCAGGCACCGAGCAGCCTGGCCGCCAGCCGGTCCTCCAGGTGGCCGGTCGCGCGGATCCCGAAGACCACGTCGGCCTCCAGCCACGGTTCGTCCGCCAGCAGCCCGCCGACCACGTCATGCCGTACGACCTGCTCGTGCACCGCGTCCGCCTCCACGTGCTCGGCGTAGAACCGTACGGCCGCCGGACCCGCCCCCACCCGGCGCAGTGCCTCGGCGAGGCGGCGCGAGGCCGGGGAGGAGGTCACCTCCACGGCGGCGAAGTGCCCGACGAGCGCCGCACGCAGCGCACGGTGCAGACCGAGCAGGGACATCAGGTTGACGGTGGCCAGCACCTCGCCGGGCGCCGCGTCGACGTAGTGTCCGTACGCCGGGTCCAGCCCCAGATCCGCCATCAGATCGGCGTACAACTGGGCGTGGATCTCGTCGGCCCGGCCCGCCCCGAACTCGTCGAACTCCACGGCCACCATGGCCGCCTTGGCCCGCCCGCGCAGCCGGGGCAGGACCCAGGCGTGCGGGTCCGCCTCCTTGAGGTGGTACAGCGACCGCAACGCGACGTACTCCCGCAGTTGGCCGAGGCCGCCTTCGTCGTGCAGGAAGTGCGAGACGCCGCCGGAGCCGTCTACCGGTTCGACCTGGAGCTCGTCCAGCGCCCGCCGCGCCGTGTCGTCGGGGCCGCCGACCGGCACGTCCTCGCGCAGCGCGCCCAGGAAGCGGCCCTCGATCTCGGAGCGCAGGGCCAGCAGCCCGCTGTCCCACTCCAGGTCGTCGGGTACGCCCTCGAAGCCCTGGTAGTGCAGCTCGTAGAGGATGTAGAGGGCGAGGTGGAGGTCGTCGCCGTACGGCGAACAGCGCGCCGGGGACGGGGGGTTCCCGGGGGCCGGCCGCTGCCGCAGCAGGGCCGTCACGGCGGTGGAGAGCGCACCGCGCGGCTCGGGCAGCGGTGGTGACCGGTGCCGCGACTGCTGCCGGGGGCGGGAGTGGTTCGGATGGCCGGAGCGGTTCATACGGCCCCGCTCTCGCCGGGCCGCCCCTCGCGGCACCGGCGCCGGTGACTGGTGTCGCACCAAGGGAAGATACGGCTTCGGCGGCAGGTGCAGACGGCCACGGTGAAGCGCCGCGAGACCGTCACCTCGCCGTCGTCGCCCACCACTTCGACCGGTCCCTCGACGAGCAGGGGCCCGTCGCGCTGGACGCGGATCCGGAGCGGGGCGCGGTGGCGGATCGGGTAGGGGCGTTCAGACGGGTTCGGCACGGATCACCACCAGCTCCTCCGTCGTACCGTCGGCCGTCAGCCCCTGTGCGCGCAGCCAGCCGAGCCGGGAACGCAGCACGGTGCCGAAGGGCAGCCGGGTCCGGTCGACGATCCGGGCGCGCAGACCGGCCTCCGTCAGGCGGCTGAGCGTGGCGCCGATGCCGCACAGGTGCGAGTGCACGATCAGCAGGGTTCCCGTCGGCCGCAGCAACGCCGGCGCGGTGTCGCAGATACGGTCGATCAGCAGGCGCCCGTCGGTTCCGGCGTCCCAGGCCCGGGCGCGGCCCCGGGGCGGCTCTGGGGCGGGCACGTAGGGCGGGTTGGCGATCACCAGGTCGAAGCGCCGGCCGGGCACGGCCGCCGTCAGGTCACCGTGGCGTACGCGCAGAATCTGGCCGTTGAGCAGGGCGTTCAGCCAGGCGGTGGCGATTGCCCGCCATGAGATGTCGACGGCGGTGACGTGTCCGCCGAGGCGGGCCGCCTCCACCGCGAGGACGCCGCTCCCGGTCCCCAGGTCCAGCACGTCCGTCTCCGCCGTGACCCCCTCGCGCCGCATCGCCCGACCCAGCAGCCGGGTGTCGGTCTGCGGCGGGTAGACGCCCGGGGCGACCCAGCAGCGGAGCCGGGACGCGGCGGGGAGGGCCTCGACTGTCATGGGCGCTCTTCCTCGGTCGGCCGGTCCTCGGCCGGTCAGTCCTCGCCCCGCACGATGTTCCCGTCGGCGCCGGTGTGGGCAGAGGCCGGAGAACTCCTGTCCGCCACGGCGGCGACACAGGTACGGATGGGCTTGCTGGGCAGGTGACGGGACTTCGTCCAACCGGTCCTGGAGACCTTCAGGACGTTCCTTTCCGTGGTCCGCGCGGTCACGACGCTTCAACTTCTCTCTGATTCCCGGGGAGCCGGGCTTCGCGGGCGGCGGAACCCGGCTCCCGATGACGTGCCGACCGGGTTCCCCGGGCCGTTGCGCGGAAACGGCGCGGTCTTTCACATCTGGATTCCCGGGTACCCGGCGCCCCGCATCCGCACGGCGGACAACCGACCAGGAGGTAACCAATGAGCACGGTCAAGGACACGGTCGACGTCGAGGTCCCGCTCCGCCGGGCCTACGACCAGTGGACCCAGTTCGAGGACTTCCCGAACTTCATGGAAGGCGTCGACGAGGTCAGGCAGCTCGACGACCGGCACAACCACTGGACCACCAGCATCGGCGGGGTGCGGCGCGAGTTCGACACGGAGATCGTCGACCAGCTGGCGGACGACCGGATCACCTGGCGGACCATCGGCGGGGACACCCGGCAGCGCGGCTCGGTCCGCTTCGAGCGGCTGGACGCCTCGCACACCCGGGTGGAGCTCACGATGGACGTCGAGCCGACCGGCGTCGCCGAGAAGGGCGCGGACGCGCTGGGCGTGATCGACCGGCGGGTGAAGGGGGACCTGCGCCGGTTCAAGGACTACGTCGAGAGCGGCGGCGGCACCGGCGGCTGGCGCGGCCGCATCCGTCCGCAGGACCCGGGCACGAGCCTCTGACAGCCGGTCCGCACCGGAGCGAGAACACGGAGGTCGCCGATGCGAGCCGAGGTGGACCGGATCGCCGAGCCCTGGGGCGAGCGCACCCCGTACGGCCCCCACGAGCGCTGGCCGGCCCGGGTCGACTCGTTCCTGGCGCCGGGCGTCACGGCCGACGCGGTGCAGCGCTGGGTGCCGACGGCGTCGCTGCTGCATTCGAACGGGGATGCGATGGACCTCGCCGTCGCCGACGGGCGGATCGTCGGGGTGCGCGGCCGTGCGCGGGACCGGGTGAACCGGGGCCGGCTCGGGCCGAAGGACCTGTTCGGCTGGCAGGCGAACCACTCCCGGGACCGGCTCACCACCCCGCTCGTCCGCAGGGCGGGGCACCTGGTGGCCTGCGACTGGGAGACGGCGATGGCCGAAGTGGCCGGCCGGACCCGGCAGTTGCTGCACCAACACGGGCCCGGCTCGCTCGGCTTCTACACCAGTGGCCAGCTCTTCCTGGAGGAGTACTACACCCTGGCGGTGATCGCCCGGGCCGGGCTCGGCACCAGCCACCTGGACGGCAACACCCGGCTGTGCACGGCGACCGCCGCCGAGGCCCTGAAGGAGACCTTCGGCTGCGACGGCCAGCCCGCCTCCTACACGGACGTCGACCACGCCGATGTCATCGCCCTGTTCGGGCACAACATGGCCGAGACCCAGCCGGTGCTGTGGATGCGGGTGCTGGACCGGCTGGCGGGCGGTGACCCGCCGCGGCTGCTGTGCGTGGACCCGCGCCCCACCCAGCCCGCCCGGCACGCGACCGTCCACCTCGCCCCCCGCGCGGGGACGAACGTGGCCCTGCTGAACGCCCTGCTGCACGAGATCATCCGCACCGGCCGGACCGACCGCGACTTCATCGACGTACACACCGTGGGCTTCGCCCGACTCGCCGAGCGCGTCGCCGACTGGACCCCGGCCAGGGCGGCCCGCATCTGTGATGTGCCGGCGGCCCGGATCGGCGAAGCGGCCGAACTCCTCGGCGGCGCCCGGCGGCTGCTGTCCACCGTGCTCCAGGGCGTCTACCAGTCCCACCAGGCCACCGCGGCCGCCTGCCAGGTCAACAACCTCCAGCTGATCCGCGGCATGCTGGGCCGCCCCGGCTGCGGGGTGCTGCAGATGAACGGTCAGCCCACCGCCCAGAACACCCGCGAGTGCGGCGCCGACGGCGATCTGCCGGGGTTCCGGAACTGGGCGAACGACGCCCACGTCGCCGATCTCGCACGCGTGTGGAACGTCGAGCCGTCCCGCATCCCCCACGACGCCCCGCCCACCCCGGCGATGCAGATCTTCCGGCACGCCGAGCAGGGCTCGATCCACATGCTGTGGATATCCGGCACCAACCCGGCGGTCTCCCTGCCCGAACTGGACCGCATCCGCGACATCCTCCGCCGGGAAGGCCTGTTCACGGTCGTGCAGGACCTGTACCTCACCGAGACCGCCCAGTTGGCGGACGTCGTCCTGCCCGCCGCGACCTGGGGCGAGAAGACCGGCACGTTCACCAACGCCGACCGCACCGTCCACCTCTCCGAGAAGGCCGTCGAGCCGCCCGGCGACGCCCGCCCCGACCTGGACATCCTGCTCGACTACGCCCGCTGGATGGACTTCCGCGACAAGGACGACCGCCCGCTCGTCGGCTGGCACGACGCCGAGTCGGCGTTCGAGGCGTGGAAGGAGTGCAGCCGCGGCCGGCCCTGCGACTACACGGGCCTGTCCTACGACCGGTTGCGCGGCGGTGACGGCATCCAGTGGCCCTGCACCGAGAAGGCGCCCGGCGGCACGGAACGCCTCTACACCGACGGCCCCGCCTGGGCCGCCCCCGACGTCTGCGAGACCTACGGCAAGGACCTGGTCACGGGCGAGCCCGTGTCCGAGACCGAGTACCGGGCGCTCAACCCGGACGGCAGGGCGGTCCTGAAGTCGGCCGAGTACGTGCCGCCCCGCGAGCCGACGGACCACGAGTACCCCTTGCAGCTGAACACGGGCCGCACCCTGTACCACTTCCACACCCGGACCAAGACCGGCCGCACCCCGCAACTGAACGCCGCCGCCCCCGAGATGTGGGTCGAACTCTCGGCCCGGGAGGCGCGGCGGCACGGTGTGGCCGAGGGCGACCTGGTCGAGGTCGCCAGCCCGCGCGGCTCGGTGCGTGGCCGGCTGCGGATCACGGGCATCCGCGACGGCATGGTGTTCCTGCCGTTCCACTACGGCTACTGGGACACTCCCGAGGGCGACCACCCCGGCAAGGACGGCGGCCGGGCGGCGAACGAGACCACGGTCACCGACTGGGACCCGGTCTCCAAGCAGCCGCTGTTCAAGACCGCCGCCGCCCGCCTCACCCTCGTCGAGCGGGCCGACGGGGCCACCTCCCCGGCCCCGACCACCACGGCCTCCGCACCGGCCGACCCCCGCGCCGCCCCGCCCACCACGGGCGGCCCCTCGGCCATGGCCCACCAGAGCGCCGTGCCTGCGGACGGGGAGCGGCCGTCAGGTCGTATGAGCCGATGGTGAGTTAGGCGGTACTTCGGCCTGGGGGGATCGTTGGGACGGGCGTGACAGAGAAGAGCGTCCTCGTGACGACCCCGGTCGGCCCTCCTGGCCATCCCGTCGGCCGTCCCGCCCCCGCCGGACGGACGAGTCGGCTGCGGTTCGTGCTGGCTCTCGCGCCCCTGCTCCTCGGTGCCTCCGCCCTGCTGGCCGGGAGCGCCGCGGGGGCGGTGTCCGTGGCGTTCGCGGGGGAGGTGCCGGTCACGGTGCATGCCGCGCGGGTGTCGGGGGCCGGGGTGTCGGCCTCGCCGGGTGCCTCGGGGCGGGGCGGGCTGCTGCCCGCGCTGGCCACGCGGCTGGAGCGGGCCACCGTGGAGGACGCCTGCGTGACCTCCACCGCCCGACTGCCGGTCATCGGCGCGGTGACGGCCGTCGTACGCATCGAACGGGCCTCCGCCACCGGCCTCACCGTGGAGGCGGGCAAGGCCACCGCCCGCACGGTGAAGCTGTCCGGCGCGACCTTCGACACCCCGCGGGTGTCCCTGGAGCGGCCCACGGGCCTGTTCACCGTCGGCGCCGCGAAGGTCAGCGGCACCGGGGTCACCACCCAGCCGCACGCCTTCACGGCCGGGACGATCACGGCACGGGACGTCGTCATCGACCTGCGCCGCAGCGCGGGCGGCTGCGAGCCGGGAGCGGGCCGATGACCACGGCGATCGGGCGCGGTCGGTGGATCGCGTGGACCGGGTGGGCCGCGACTCGGGCCGGGCGGTCCGGGTGGCGGGGTTGGCGTCGGGGGCGCCCGTTCGCGGCGGGGCTGTTGCTGGGGCTCGGTGGGCTGGAGCTGATCTGCGTGTCCTGGGCGGGGCTCGGGTTTCTGCGGTTCACCGGTACGGCGGGTGCCGCCTCGTGGGCGCTGGGTGCCCTGTTCGTCGTCGCCGGTGTGACGATCTGGCACAACCCGGCCCTGCGCTACTTCTCCGGCGTCCTGGCCGCCGTCATGTCCCTGGTCAGCCTGGTCGCCGCCAACCTCGGCGGGCTGCTCCTCGGCTTCCTGCTCACCGCCGTCGGCAGCGCCCTGGCCCTGGCGTGGGTTCCCCAAGTCCGCTCAGAACACGCCGAGATGGCGGCGCGCCGGTAGCTGGAGCACGGCCTCATGCCACTACCCGGCCGGAAACGGGGCCGAAGGCCCCGCGCCGGCCCGGCGGTTGTCAGGTGAGCGCCCGCTGGTACTTCTCCGTCACCTTGCCGTCGACGAAGTAGAAGCGGGCGTTCGGCGGGAACAGGCCCGTGGAGGCGGTGCAGTAGAAGTAGTACTTGTGGCCGGTCGTCGCGGGCCAGTTGGGGTACGAGTCGCTTTGCAGGACGCACGAGTCCTTGGAGACGTTCGACCAGACCTGCGCCTCGGTCATGCCGACCGTCACCTTGTTGTACTTGGCCAGCGTCATGGATGGCGTCTTCGGCGTGAACAGGAGCTCGTGCCGCTTGCCGATCAGCTTGTCGGCCGAGTTGAACCAGAAGTCGCCGTACGGCACGTAGTCGCCCGACGCGGTCATGCACAGGATGGAGGAGCCGTCGTCCTCGCACCAGCCCTTCCCGTCGCCGGGCTTGGTCTTCCCGACGTCGAGCATCTCGTAGATCTCGGCCCGCGACATACCGAACTTGACCGCGGTGTACTTCTCGGCCGTGAAGCTGAACTCCTCGTCCGCCGCCCCCGCGTTGGCGGCCGTACCGAGGATCGTCGCCGCGGTGACCGCGGCCAGCGCGAGCGCGGAGCGCCATGTCTTCGTCATTCGGTCCATCCCCTCTTCGTCTGTCCCGCCAGGTGGTCCCGTCGGGACGCATCAGGACGCACGACCATGCTCACCGGCCGCGCTCTTCGGGGGATCTCGGATCGCTCCGCGCCATCAGCGGAACACCACCGCGTCAACGCGTCAGGACAGGGCCCGGGTGACGGCCACCGGACGCAGGTGCCGAGGGGAGAGCACCCTTGAGCCGGACGCCGCCGCCCTCGACAGTTCCCTGGCCGCCGCCGGCTGGACCGAGGCCGCGAGGCGGGCGGGGTTGGCGACGAGAGGGGTGTCCAGGTCGTCGTGGTGGGTGGGGATGAGGAGCGGCGGGTTGCCCACCGCTGTGAGCAGGCGCTCGACGTAGCGGTGGATCGCCGCGTGTGAACTCATGGGGACCAGTACGACGTCGGGGCAGATGCCGGCCAGTTCGCGTTCCACGAAGTTGCTCGCGCCCATCAGGAGGATGGACGGGCCGTCGTCGACGGAGACCAGGTAGGCGAGGGTTTCCCCCTCGACCAGGTCGCCCAGCACCGCCGGCCGTCGCGGTGGCGTCAGCCTGCGGCCGGGGGCGAAGCAGCCGTGGTCGGCGAGCTGGCTGTGCAGGCTGCGGAAGACCTCCACCGTGTAGCCGTCGAACTGCAGGTACTCGCCGCCCCTGACCTGGATGACGTCGTCCATACGGGACCGCGGTGCGCCCATGGCGGTGAGCAGGTACCGGACCGTCTCGTCGCAGACGGTCCGGATCCGGGCCTGCCGCCACGCCGGACGGGCCACGAGCTGCGGCACGTCCGCCACATGGTCGAAGTGGCCGTGGCTGAGAAGGACCAGCTCGGGGGCACCGGCGAGGTGTTGGGCCGCCACCCGCTCCACCATGTCCCGGTCGGGCCGCAGTGGGAGCGTCGGGTCGAGCCGGCCGCCGCGGTCCCGGCACGGCATCCGGCTCAGGTAGGGGTCGAAGAGGATGCTGCGGTTGCGGCCGATGACGATCTCCCAGCCGGCGACGCCGAGCCAGCGCAGCTGCACCGGGGTGGTGTACGGCCCCGCGCGCCCGGCCAGGGGTCTCGCGGCGAGGACTCCGGGTTCGGCTGCCGCACCCGATGCCGCGAGGACTCCTTTGAGGACCGTACGTCGCCCGGCCATGTTCCACCCACCCGCACTTGCCGTACGTGCCGCCACCGCGGCCGTGACTACCTTGAGCGATGGCGACCTTACGGTAGGTGGCGGTGCTGGTGGCGCTTTTGAGTCAGCGGCGCTCGGGGTGGCCCACCTGCAGCAGTCGTTCGTCCTGGCGCAGTATGGCCTGCAGCGTGTTGGTCATGCGGGCGCCGGGGTTGATGCCGATCTGCTCGCGCAGGATCTTCTTCGCCTGGTGGTAGACCTGGATCGCGTCGGCCTGGCGGCCCTCGGCGTAGTACGCCTTCATGAGGCTGGTGTAGAGGTCCTCGCGCAGCGGGGCGTGGCCGACCAGCTCGGACAGCCGGCTGATCGCCTCGGTGTAGTGGCCGAGCCCGATGTCGATCAGGGCACGCAGTTCGACGGCGGTGTTCCGCTCCTCCTCCAGCGCCTCCGCCTTCAGCCGCAGCCTGCTGGAGGTGACGTCGACGAAGGCCGGTCCCTTCCACAGGGCGAGCGCGGTGTTGAGGCGGTCGGAGGCCTCCCGGTGCTTGCCCAGGGCGTACTCGTCGCGGGCCTTGCGGACGCCGTCGCGGAAGACGAACAGGTCGACGGCGTGCGGCGGCACCCGCAGCTCGTAGCCGCCGTCGTGCGAGCCGAGGGTGTCGCGGGGGAGCCCCGCCTGTTCCAGGACCCTGCGGATCATCCAGGCGGAGGTCTGCAGCTGGCTCGACACGGTCAGCGGCGGCTCGCCGTCCCAGGAGTCCTCGCTGATCCGCTCCTTGGAGATGACGTGTCCGATCTGCAGGGCCAGGGAGGTGAGGAAACGCCGTTGGCGCTGCCCCGGTATGGGTATCGACTCGGTTTCCTTGACCAGGGCCAACGGGCCGAGGAGTCTGATCGTGACGTCGTTCCAGGTGCTCATGACGGATTCCCCCTACTGTCCTTGGACCGCGCCCTCGCCCGCGGGAGTGGGCGGGCTCGGGGGCGGCTCCGATGGCAACTGCTGGTGCTGTCGCGCCTGTCACTTCATGCGGGAGCCCTGGCGATGGCGCAGGGTCCGGCTACGGAAGTCGGATGTGACGGCGGTCGCGGAACCGCCGTCGGACATGGGGGCACAGTCGCCGCCGAAGTGTGGCCGTGGGCCGGTGTCCGTCGTACCGGACGACCGGCCCGTTCGCCGGGCAGAGCTCGTCGGCATCCTCACTTCGGCATTCTCACAGCGGAAGTTCCCCCCGTACCGCTGATCAGCCCGGAACGTCAGAAGGCATCTCTCACCCCGTCAGGTTCTTCAGGAACTTCGCCGCCACGGGTCCGGCGTCCGAGCCGCCGGAGCCGCCGTCCTCCAACATGACCGACCAGGCGAGGTTCTGGTCCTGCTGGTAGCCGATCATCCAGGCGTGGGTGCGCGGCGGGGTCTCGGTGCCGAATTCGGCGGTGCCCGTCTTGGCGTGCGGCTCGCCGGGGATGCCCTTGAGGGCCCGGCCGGCGCCGTCGGTCACGGTCGCGCGCATCATGGCGCGCAGCGACTCCCAGACGTTCGAGTCCAGCTTGGCCGGTGCCTCGTACCGCTTCTTCACCGCGTCGGGCACCAGCACGGGCTGCTTGAAGGTGCCCGCCTTCACCGTCGCCGCCAGCGAGGCCATCACCAGGGGCGAGGCCTGGACCCTGGCCTGTCCGATGGTGGACGCGGCCTTGTCGTTGTCGCTGGTGGAGGCCGGGACACTGCCGTCGTACGTCACCGCGCCCACGTCCCAGGTGCCGCCGATACCGAAGGCCTCGGCGGTGTCGTGCAGGGTGGACTCGCCCAGCTTGGCGCGGGAGTTGACGAAGAAGGTGTTGCAGGAGTGGGCGAAGCTGTCCCGGAAGGTGGAGCCGGCGGGGAGTACGAACTGGTCCTGGTTCTCGAAGCGCTGGCCGTCGACGTTGGCGAACTTCGGGCAGTTCGCGGGATCCGACGGTGACATGCCCTGCTTCAGCAGCGCGGCGGCGGTCACCACCTTGAAGGTCGAGCCGGGCGGATAACGGCCTTCCAGCGCGCGGTTCATGCCCGAGGGCATGTTCGCGGCGGCCAGGATGTTTCCGTTGGTGGGGTCGATGGCGACGATCGCCGCATTCTTCTTCACGCCCTCCAGAGCCGTGGCCGCGGCTTCCTGGACCTTCGGGTCGATGGTCGTGCGCACCGGCTTGCCCTTGCCCGCTTCGGTACCGGTGAGTTTCTTCACCACCTGGCCGGACTGCCGGTCCACGATCACGACGGATTTCGTCGCGGCCGAGCCACCGGAGAGCTGTTTGTCATAGCGAGCCTGGAGGCCCGACGTGCCTTTGCCGGTCTTCTCGTCCACCATGCCGACGAGGGACGCGGACTGGAGATCGTCGCCGTTCGCGTCGAGGATCGCGGCGCGGTCCCGGGAATCCAGGGCGAGGGTCTGGCCCGGCACCATCGCCGGGTGAATCATCTCCGTGTGGAACTCGACCTTCCACTTTCCGGCTTTCTCGATGACCTTCGCCTTCGAGTCCCACGAGTAGTCGCCCGCGCCCGGGAGGGCCATCTTCACGGTAAACGGAACCTCGACTTCTCCTTCCGTTTTCTTGTCGCCGGTGCCCGCCTTGATTTGGGTCCTGGAGGGCTCCAGGTTCGTCATCACGGACTTGATCAGGGACTCGGCGTTGTCCGGGGTGTCCGTCGAGGTGCCGGCCCGCTTGGCGTCGCCCGCCTCCCAGGCGGTGAAGAAGCTCTCCAGCTCCTTCGTCGCCTCCGCCACCTGGGGGTCTTCCGATCCCGACCCGCCGGCCAGGGCGGTGTATCCCCAGTAGCCGGCGCCCGCGACCACGGCCAGTGCGGCACACGTCGCTACGACAGTCCGGCCGGTGGAGCGGCGGCGGGGCGGCGGATAGCCGCCTTGGGTGCGGGAATGCGTCATGGCCCCCAGGTTATGTGTCGTTGCTCTTTCTTCACTCCTCGCACGTGACGTTCTGGACACCTCCACTTATGCAAGAAAGCCTGAGAGCGGACAAGTGGAACGAATCACCTCGATTTACTGGCAAAGGAACGGCAAACTCACAAGAATGCAATCGCACCATCGGAAAGTCCAAGGGGCGCGCCGCCTTGGCTGTCACACTCCGTAACGGAATCGGAATGGGCCAATACGCGAGGCCCTTCTGATGTGATCGGTCCTGTCGAATTAACTGGCTTGATTCGGTCGATTCCGTGGCTGCGTCATCCACTCGGAAGATCGGTTCTCGGCCGTTGTCGCTCTCCGTTCTCTCTCCGCCCGATCCCCGGATATGTCCGGGAGAGGGCGCGAAGAGGAAGCGCGGCCACTGTGGCCGAGATAGGTCCAGAGCTGCCCGAGTCAGGAGACGCCCATGTCCCGTGTATCGACCGGCCCGAGCGACAAGCCGACCGCCGCGCACGCCCTGCTGTCCCGGCTGCGCGAGCACGGCGTCGACAAGGTGTTCGGCGTGGTCGGCCGCGAAGCCGCCTCGATCCTGTTCGACGAGGTCGAGGGGATCGACTTCGTCCTGACCCGGCACGAGTTCACCGCCGGTGTCGCCGCGGACGTCCTCGCGCGCATCAGCGGCCGCCCGCAGGCCTGCTGGGCCACCCTGGGCCCCGGCATGACCAACCTCTCCACCGGCATCGCCACGTCCGTCCTCGACCGCTCCCCGGTCATCGCGCTGGCGGCGCAGTCGGAGTCGCACGACATCTTCCCCAACGACACCCACCAGTGCCTGGACTCGGTGTCGATCATCGCGCCGATGTCCAAGTACGCCGTGGAGCTCCAGCGCCCGCACGAGATCACGGACCTGGTGGACTCGGCCGTGAGCGCGGCCATGACCGAGCCGGTGGGCCCCTCCTTCATCTCGCTCCCCGTCGACCTGCTCGGCTCCTCCGAGGGCATCGACACCTCGGTGCCGAACCCGCCCGCCATCACCCCGGCCAAGCCGACCGGCGCGGTCGCCGACGGCTGGCAGGCGCAGGCCGACCGGGCGGCGGAGCTGCTGACGCAGGCCGAGCACCCGGTGCTGGTGGTCGGTGCCGCCGCGATCCGCTCCGGCGCGGTGCCCGCGATCCGTGCGCTGGCCGAGCGGCTGAACGTCCCGGTCATCACGACGTACATCGCCAAGGGCGTCCTGCCGCACGGCCACGAGCTGAACTACGGCGCCGTCACCGGCTACATGGACGGCATCCTCGACTTCCCCGCCCTCGACACCCTGTTCGCCCCGGTGGACCTGGTGCTCACCGTCGGCTACGACTACGCCGAGGACCTGCGGCCGTCGATGTGGGAGCGGGGCCTGGAGAAGAAGACCGTGCGGGTCTCGCCCACCGCGAACCCGATCCCGCGCGTGTACCGGCCCGACGTCGACGTCGTCACCGACGTGCTCGCCTTCGTGGAGCACCTGGACGCGGCGACGGCCTCGCTCGCGGCCAAGGACCGGCACGACATCGAGCCGCTGCGCGCCCGCGTCGCCGAGTTCCTCACCGACCCGCAGGCCTACGAGGACGGCATGCGGGTGCACCAGGTCATCGACTCGATGAACACGGTCATGGCGGAGGCCGCCGGACCCGGTGAGGGCACGATCGTCTCCGACATCGGCTTCTTCCGGCACTACGGTGTGCTGTTCGCCCGCGCCGACCAGCCGTTCGGCTTCCTCACCTCGGCCGGCTGCTCCAGCTTCGGCTACGGCATCCCGGCCGCGATGGGCGCCCAGCTGGCCCGGCCCGGCCAGCCCACCTTCCTCATCGCCGGCGACGGCGGCTTCCACTCCAACAGCGCCGACCTGGAGACCATCGCCCGGCTGGGCCTGCCGATCGTGACCGTGGTGGTCAACAACGACACCAACGGCCTGATCGAGCTGTACCAGAACATGGGTCACCACCGCAGCCACGACCCCGCGGTGAAGTTCACCGGCGTCGACTTCGTCGCCCTCGCCGAGGCCAACGGTGTCGACGCGACCCGGGCGACCGACCGGCAGGAGCTGCTGGCGGCGCTGCGCAAGGGTGCCGAGCTCGGCCGTCCGTTCCTGATCGAGGTGCCCATCAGCTACGACTTCAAGCCGGGTGGCTTCGCCGCCCTGAGCATCTGACCATGGAGGCAGCTGACTTCCCGGCTGCCTTCGGGTTCCTGGCTTCCGCCCGCTCCGGCGGAAGCCCGGTCCCCGAGGCGGTCTTCGCGACCCGCGGCAGCCTCGCCCGTATCGAGGCCCCGCTGCGCGACCAGACCCTGGCCGCGACGCTGGTGCACGCTCCCGGGGCCGCGCCGGATGCCGCGCAGGCCCGTGACGAGGACACCTCGGTGATCCTCGCCGGAGAGTTCTACAACCGTGCCGCCCTGCGGTCCGTCCTGTCCGAGGGAGCCGGGCCGGACGGTGACGCGGAGCTGCTGCTGCGGCTGCTGCGGCGCTACGGACTGCATGCCTTCCGGCTGGTCAACGGCCGTTTCGCGGCCGTGGTCGGCACTGGACGCCGGGTGCTGCTCGCCACCGACCACGCCGGTTCGGTGCCGCTGTACGTGCGGATGAGCCCGGGCGAGGTCAGGGCGTCCACCGAGGCCAAGACGCTCGCCGGGGACGACGCGCCGCGGGGCTTCCCGCTCGCCGACGCCCGGCGGGTGCCGGGTCTGGCGGGCGTCTACCAGGTGCCGGCCGGCGCGGTCCTGGACATCGACCTGGAGTCCGGCACGGCGGAGGCCCACCGCACCTGGACCCCGCCCCTGGCCCGGCGGATCATGCCGGAGGACGAGGCGGTGGCGGCCGTCCGCGCGGCCCTGGAGCAGGCCGTCGCGGCCCGGGTGCCGTCGGGCGCCACACCGTTGGTGGTGCTGTCCGGCGGCATCGACTCCTCCGGCGTCGCGGCCTGCGCGCACCGGGCGGCCGGCGGCCTGGAGACGGTGTCCATGGGCACCGACACCTCCGACGAGTTCGCCCAGGCCCGGGTGGTCGTCGACCATCTGGGCAGCCGGCACCGGGAGATCACGGTCCCGGCCGCCGACCTGCTGGCCCAACTGCCGTACGCGGTCTGGGCGTCGGAATCGGTGGACCCGGAGATCATCGAGTACCTGCTGCCGCTGGTGGCGCTCTACCGCGCCCTCGACGGCCCGGCTCGCCGGATCCTCACCGGGTACGGCGCGGACATCCCGCTCGCGGGCATGCACCGCGAGGACCGGCTGCCGAACCTGGACACCGCCGTCGCCCACGACATGGCGACCTTCGACGGCCTCAACGAGATGACCCCGGTGCTGTCCACGCTCGCCGGCCACTGGACGACCCACCCCTACTGGGACCGGGACGTCCTCGACCTGCTCGTCCCGCTGGAGGCCGGGCTCAAGCGCCGGCACGGCCGGGACAAGTGGGTGCTGCGCGCCGCGCTGGCCGACGCGCTGCCCGAGGAGACCGTGCTGCGGCCCAAGCTCGGCGTCCACGAGGGCTCGGGCACCACGTCGTCGTTCTCCGGGCTGCTCGCCGAGCACGGTGTCGCGCCGGAGTCGGTCGGCAAGGCCAAGCGGCAGGTGGTGCGCGACCTGTTCGCCCTGACCGTCGCGGCCGGCCGCCACCCCTCGCAGGTGAGCACCGCCGAGGTGGTGCGGTCGGTGGCCGACCGGTTCGCGCGAGGGGCGGCATGAGCGCGCACGCCAGCGAGGTCCCAGCCCCGACCGTCACCCATCTTCAGGAGGGGAGCTGAAACCGTGGAGCGCATCGACTCGCACGTTTCGCCCCGCTACGCCCAGATACCCACGTTCATGCGGCTGCCGCACGACCGTGATCCCCGCGGCTACGACGTCGTGGTCATCGGGGCCCCGTACGACGGGGGCACCAGCTACCGGCCCGGCGCGCGGTTCGGTCCGCGCGCCATCCGCAACGAGTCCGGCCTCATCCACGGCGTCGGCATCGACCGCGGGCCCGGTGCCTTCGACCTGATCAACTGTGTCGACGCGGGGGACATGGACCTCACCCCGTTCGACATGAACATCGCGATCGACACGGCGCAGCGGCACCTGGGGAGCCTGCTGAAGGCCAACGCCGCCTTCCTGATGCTCGGCGGCGACCACTCGCTGACCGTGGCCGCCCTGCGCGCCGTCGCGGAGCAGCACGGCCCGGTCGCCGTACTGCACCTGGACGCCCACTCGGACACCAACCCGGCGTTCTACGGCGGCCGCTACCACCACGGCACGCCCTTCCGGCACGGGATCGACGAGAAGCTCATCGACCCCACCGCGATGGTCCAGCTCGGCATCCGCGGCCACAACCCGAAGCCCGACTCGCTCGACTACGCCCGCGGCCACGGCGTACGCGTGGTCACCGCCGACGAGTTCGGGGAGCTCGGTGTGCGCGGGGCCGCCGACCTCATCCGGGAGCGGATCGGCCACCGGCCGGTCTATGTGTCGGTCGACGTCGACGTGGTCGACCCCGCCTTCGCCCCCGGCACCGGCACCCCCGCCCCGGGCGGGCTCAGCTCGCGCGAGGTCCTCGCCCTGCTGCGCTGCGTCGGTGACCTCAAGCCGGTCGGCTTCGACGTGATGGAGGTGTCGCCGCTGTACGACCACGGCGGGATCACCTCGGTCCTGGCCACGGAGATCGGGGCCGAACTGCTCTACCAGTACGCCCGCGCCCATCACACCCAGATGTGAACGCGCCCACCACACCAGATGTGAAGGAGACATCGCGTCATGGCTTCTCCGATAGTTGACTGCACCCCGTACCGCGAGCCGCTCCTCGCGCTCGCCGCCGAGCTGCCGGACGTGCCGCGCGCGGACCTGTACGGCTTTCTCCAGCAGGCGAAGGAGCTGGCCGACCGGCTGCCGGAGGGACTGGCCGCCGCCCTCGACACCTTCAACGCCGAGGGCAGCGAGGACGGTTATCTGCTGCTGCGCGGGCTGCCCGTCGACGAGGACGAGCTGCCCGTCACGCCCACCTCCACTCCGGCCCCGGCGGACCGCCGGCGGCTGGTGATGGAGGCGATGCTCGCGCTGGCCGGGCGGCGGCTCGGGCTGCACACGGGGTACCAGGAGCTGCGCTCGGGTACCGTCTACCACGACGTGTATCCGTCGCCGGGCGCCCACTACCTCTCCTCGGAGACCTCCGAGACCCTGCTGGAGTTCCACACGGAGATGGCGTACCACGTCCTCCAGCCGAACTACGTCATGCTGGCCTGCTCCCGCGCCGACCACGAGCACAAGGCCGAGACCCTCGTCGGGTCGGTCCGCAAGGCGCTGGCGCTGCTCGACGAGGAGACGCGGACGCATCTGTTCGACCGCCCGATGCCCTGCTGTGTCGACGTGGCCTTCCGAGGCGGCGTGGAGGACCCGGGCGCCATCGCCAACGTCAAGCCGCTGTACGGCGATCCGCAGGACCCGTACCTGGGCTACGACCGTGAGCTGCTGGCGCCCGAGGACCCGCAGGACAAGGAGGCCGTCGCCGCCCTGTCCAAGGCGCTGGACGACGTGACCGTGGGCGTCAAGCTCATCCCCGGCGATGTGCTGATCATCGACAACTTCCGTACGACGCACGCCCGTACGCCGTTCAGCCCGCGCTGGGACGGCAAGGACCGCTGGCTGCACCGGGTGTACATCCGCACCGACCGCAACGGCCAGCTGTCCGGCGGTGAGCGGGCGGGCGACGTCGTCTCGTTCTCGCCGCGCCGCTAGGTCCGGCCGCCGTACCGTACGGCCACGCTCCCCTTCATCGTTCCGGGTGAAGGGGAGCGTGGCCTGTCGTGCATGAATATGCTGAAGTATTGGAATTGATGCAACGAACCTGCAACCCCGTCTCAGGAGTCGCTGACATGCCCGAAGCCACACCGCAGACACCCCGGGGATTCGTCGTGCACACGGCGCCGGTGGGACTGGCCGACGACGGCCGGGACGACTTCACCGTGCTCGCCTCCACCGCCCCGGCGGTGGTGAGCGCGGTCTACACCCGCTCCCGGTTCGCCGGGCCGAGCGTGCAGTTGTGCCGGGACGCGAGCGCCGACGGCCGGGCCCGCGGCGTGGTCGTGCTGGCCCGCAACGCGAACGTCGCCACCGGAGCGGAGGGCGAGGCCAACGCACGCGAGATCCGCGAGTCCGTGGCCCGCACCCTCGGCGTGCCCGAGGGCGAACTCCTCATCGCCTCCACCGGGGTGATCGGCCGTCAGTACCCGATGCAGAGCATCCGGGACCACCTCAAGACGCTCGCCCTGCCGTTCCCCGACGGCGGCTTCGACCGCGCGGCCCGCGCCATCATGACCACCGACACCCGGCCGAAGGAGGTCCGGGTGCGGGTCGGCGAGGCGACCCTCGTGGGCATCGCCAAGGGCGTCGGCATGCTGGAGCCGGACATGGCGACGCTGCTGACGTTCTTCGCCACCGACGCCCGGCTCGACCCGGCCGAGCAGGACCGGATCTTCCGCCGGGTCATGGACCGCACCTTCAACGCGGTGAGCATCGACACCGACACCTCCACCAGCGACACGGCCGCCCTGTTCGCCAACGGACTGGCCGGGGACGTGGACCCGGAGGAGTTCGAGCGCGCCCTGCACACCGTCGCGCTGGCCCTGGTCAAGAACATCGCCGGCGACGGCGAGGGGGCGAGCAAGGTCATCGAGGTGCAGGTGACCGGCGCCCGCGACGACGCCCAGGCCAAGCGGGTCGGCAAGACCGTCGTCAACTCCCCGCTGGTGAAGACCGCCGTGCACGGCAGCGACCCCAACTGGGGCCGGGTCGTCATGGCGATCGGCAAGTGCTCCGAGGACACCGACATCGACCAGGAGCGGGTCACGGTCCGCTTCGGCGAGGTCGAGGTCTACCCGCCGAGCACCCGCGACGACCACGACGAGGACGCCCTGCGTGCCGCCGTCGCCGAGCACCTGCGCGGCGACGAGGTCGTCATCGGCATCGACCTGGGCATCGCCGAGGGCGCCTTCACGGTCTACGGCTGCGATCTCACCGAGGGATACGTGCGGCTCAACTCGGAGTACACCACCTGACATCGCCCACGGGTCGGCTATACCGACCGGCCCCCGGCTATGCGCACACCCCGCCGCCGCCCTCGTCCGGCGCGACGCCCCCCGCACGATGTGAGGGAACGCGACGCGACGAGGGCTGGAGGGCCATGGAGACCACTCGGTCGACGAGCACGGACGAGGACTTCGACGCCGCTGTGCGGGGTGTGGTCCGCTCCACCGACGCCGAGGGCGGCACGCTCCGGCTCGTCCGCACGGACGACTTCGACTCACTCGATCCAGGCAACACCTACTACGCCTACACCTGGAACTTCCTCCGGCTGATCGGCCGGACCCTGGTCACCTTCGACACCGCCCCCGGCAAGGCGGGCCAGAAGCTCGTGCCCGACCTCGCCGAGTCCCTCGGCGAGTCCTCCGAGGGCGGCCGGGTGTGGACGTACCGGCTGCGCGAGGGGCTGCGCTACGAGGACGGCAGCCCCGTCACCTCCGGCGACGTCAAGTACGCGATCGCCCGCAGCAACTACGGCACCGACGTGCTGGGCGCCGGGCCCACCTACTTCCGCCATCTGCTCGGCACGGAGTACGGCGGCCCGTGGCGGGAGCCGGACGTGGACGGTCCGCTCACCCTGGAGACCCCCGACGAGCGCACCCTGGTCTTCCGGCTGAAGGAGCCGTTCGCCGGACTCGACCTGCTGGCGACGATGCCGAGCACGACGCCGGTGCCGCGCCGCCTGGACACCGGCGCCGGGTACCGGCTGAAGCCGGTGGCGACCGGACCGTACCGGGTCGCCTCCTACACCCGCGGTGAACTGGCCGTCCTGGAGCCCAACCCGCACTGGGACCCCGCCACCGACCCGGTGCGGGTGCGCCGGGCCGGGCGGATCGAGGTCCATCTCGGCAAGGACCCGCACGAGGTGGACCGGATGCTGCTGGCCGGTCAGGCGCACATCGACCTGGCCGGCTTCGGGGTGCAGCCCTCCACCCAGGAGCGCATCCTCGCCGACCCGGCGCTGCGCGCGAACGCCGACAACCCGCTGACCGGCTTCACCTGGATCTACTGCCTGTCCAGCCGGATCGCGCCGTTCGACAACGTGCACTGCCGGCGCGCCGTGCAGTTCGCCACCGACAAGGCCGCGATGCAGGAGGCGTACGGCGGTCCCGTCGGCGGCGACATCGCGACCACGCTCCTGCCGCCGACCCTCGACGGCTACCGGCCCTTCGACCGCTACCCGGTCGGCCCGCACGCCACCGGCGACCTCGCCGCGGCCCGCGCCGAGCTCAAGGCGGCCGGGATGCCGGACGGCTTCCGTACGAAGATCGCCGCCCGCAAGGACCGGCTCAAGGAGTACCGGGCCGCCGAGGCGCTGTCGGCCGGTCTCGCCCGGGTCGGCATCGAGGCGGAGGTCCTGGACTTCCCCTCCGGCGACTACTTCGACCGCTACGGCGGCAGTCCCGAGTACCTGCGCGAACACGGCATCGGCATCATCATGTTCGGCTGGGGCGCCGACTTCCCGGACGGCTACGGCTTCCTCCAGCAGATCACCGACGGCCGGGCGATCAAGGAGCGCGGCAACCAGAACATGGGCGAGCTGGACGACCCGGAGATCAACGCCCTCCTCGACGAGGGCGCCGCCTGCGCCGACCCGGAACGCCGCGCGGAGATCTGGCACCGCATCGACCGCCTCACCATGGACCACGCGGTGATCGTGCCGTACCTCTACCCCCGCTCCCTCCTGTACCGCCACCCGGACTCCCGCCACGTGTATGTCACCGGGTCCTTCGGGATGTACGACTACGTGGCCCTGGGGGCGAAGTAGGCCCTGGGCACGACGTGGGCCCTGAGCGCCAAGCAGGCCCTGGGCGCCGAACAGGCCCCGGGGTGGTCGTTCACCCCGCCTCGCCCGACAGTCCCGCCGGAGCCACGTGCCGAGTCGGCCAGTGCTCCGGCGGGAGCGGGTGGTCGACGGTGCGGCAGGCGGCGGCCGCGTCGCGGAACTCGGCCTCGTAGCGGGCGAGTTGGTGCAGGAAGCGGCGGGTGGGGCCGGTCAGTTCGGTGCCCCGGGGGCTGCGCAGCAGCAGATGGGCGCCGAGGGACTGCTCCAGGCGGTGGATACGGCGGGTGAGCGCGGACTGGCTGATGCACAGCACGGCGGCGGCACGGTTGATGCTGCCGTGCTGGGCCACCGCCTGCAGCAGATGCAGGTCCGCCACGTCCAGCTTGCGGGTCTCGGCCGGCACTGGAGCCGGGGCCGGGTCCGGTGCGCCGTCGGCGAGCCGCTCGGTGTGCTCCACGTACCAGTTCGCCCACCAGGGCTCGTGCAGCATGTCCCGGTGCTGTTCGGCGAAGCGCCGCAGATGCCGGTCGGCGATCAGCGCGGCCAGCCGCCGGGCCACCGTCCGGGGCACGATCGTGGGGTCGACCAGCAGGCTCGTGGTGCGGCGCGGGCGCTCCGCCAGGGAGCGGCGGACCAGTGAGGGGTCGAGGACGGCCGGATGGGTGGGGGAGCCCAGCCCTATCGCGTCGCCCCGGCGCAGCATGCCCCGGGCGACCGAGGCGTCGGTGACACGCAGCCGGGTGGGCGAGGGCAGGCCCGCCGTCTGGAAGACCCGGGACACCAGGATCTCGGAGGTGGGCCCGGTCTCCGACACCCAGGTCTCGTCCCGCAGATCGGCCAGCGACACCGTCTCCCGGGCCGCGAGCGGATGGTCGCGCGGCAGGATCACCCACAGCGGATCGTCCAGCACGGCGTACGTGCGGGTCGCCCGGTCCAGCGAGTGGCGCGGGGAGTCCAGGCTCCAGGTGTACATCGCGTCCACGTGATAGGCGGCCAGCTGCCCGGCGACCCGGTGCGGTGCCTCGTGCCGGACCGACAGCAGCAGACCCAGCAGGGCGGCGGCGTCCTCGACCACCTCTTCGAGGAGCGGTTCGGTGGAGGCGATCGACAGCACCTCCGGGGCGTCCACGGCCTCCGAGCCATGGCCGAAGATGTGGGTGCGCGCCGCGAGGTCGATCTGGTGGTAGAAGCGGCGCCCGGCGACCAGCAGCCGCGAACCCGCCGAGGTCAGCCGGGCGGTGTGCCGGCTGCGCAGGGTGAGCGGCAGCCCTACGGCCCGGTCCAGACGGTCGAGCTGGCGCTCCACGGCGGCGTGCCGGGCCCCGGCCCGCCGGGCCACCTCCCCGAGGTCACCG
This sequence comes from Streptomyces sp. NPDC059010, assembly GCF_042740355.1. Classification (NCBI taxonomy): domain Bacteria; kingdom Bacillati; phylum Actinomycetota; class Actinomycetes; order Kitasatosporales; family Streptomycetaceae; genus Streptomyces; species Streptomyces sp. NPDC059010. The sequence goes on along the minus strand of NZ_JBHYJA010000008.1, from coordinate 5,217 downwards.
CACTGTCCCACCGCGTCCAGTAATGACAGGTCTTGGCGGCTGAACGGTGCGTGAATTTCCGGCCGAACGGCCACCGACGTCAGTTCCGACCCGAGAGACAATTTCGGTTTCCTTTTCCGTGAAGATCAGTACCGCTGAATTGTCAGAGCTGCTCTTCAATTCGGTCCGGAAACGAGCGTAGGCAGGGCCGCTCTTCGGGTCGCTCTTCGAGCTGTCCTCGTACGCTGTCGGGAGAGCGGTGGGAGAGCGGTGGCAGATCGGCCGAAGACCGGGCGGAGACCGGGCGGAGAGCACGCGGGGACGCGCGCGCCGCCCGGTCCGCGGGCCGGGGCCGGTCAGGCCTGGTCGGTGGGGCGTACGAAGATCTCGGCGACCGTGGCGTGCGGCGGGGCCGTCACCGCGTAGCGCACCGCCTCGGCGATGTCCTCGCTCTGCAACTGGCGGATCTTGGCGACGCGTTCGGTGATGGCGGCCTTCGTCGGGGCGTGGGTGATGTGCTCGCGCAGTTCCGTCTCCACCGTGCCCGGCTCGATCACCACCACCCGCACCCCGCGCTCGGTGACCTCCTGACGCAGCGCCTCGCTGAACGCGTTCACGGCGAACTTGCTCGCGTTGTAGACGGCGGCCCCGCGCATCGCGACCCGCCCCGCGATGGACGACATCTGCACCACGACGCCCTGGCTGCGCAGCAGATGGGGCAGCGCCGCATGGGTCACGTACATCAGCCCCCGGACATTGGTGTCGATCATCCGGGTCCAGTCGGAGGTGTCGGCGCCCTCCACCGGCCCCAGCAGCATCAGCCCGGCGTTGTTGACCACGACGTCGAGCCCGCCGAGGGTCTCGACGGTTTCGGCCACGGCCGCGTGGACGGCCTGCTCGTCGGTGACGTCCAGGTCGAGGACGTGCACCTTCGCCCCGGCGGCGGTGAGTTGGTCCCTGAGGGCGTGCAGCCGCTCGACCCGGCGGGCCGCGATCGCCACGGCGGCGCCCTCGGCGGCCAGCATCCGCGCCGTGGCCTCGCCGATTCCCGAACTCGCACCCGTGACGAGCGCGACTTTCCCCTGCAATGCGGACGGCATCAATTCCCCCACTTTCATACGGTGGTTGGCCAGAAGAAACTAGCAGTCGGCACATTGCCGCTGAATTCCTTTCGGCGGCCCTGGTTATGACTGTTTCCGCCGGGTTATGCGGGCAGCGCCGACGCCCCGGGCGTGCCCCGCCGGGCTGCGGCAGATTGGCTGCACGAATGGCGTGATCCGTGTGCGGCGATGGGCGGGTGGATGATGAACGAGGCGACGCCTCACGAGCAGCAGACGGCACCGGCGTACCCGATGACCCGAGTCTCACCCGTGGACCCCCCACCGCAGCTCGCCGAGTTGCGCGGCGGCGGCCGGGCCGCGAGCCGGGTGACGCTGTGGGACGGTGCCCAGGTGTGGCTGGTGACCTCGCACGCCGGTGTCCGGGCCGTCCTGGGCGACCGCCGCTTCACCGCGGTCACCAGCGCCCCCGGCTTCCCCATGCTGACCCGCACCTCCCAACTGGTGCGCGCCAACCCCGCGTCGGCGTCCTTCATCCGCATGGACGACCCGGACCACTCACGGCTGCGCTCGATGCTCACCCGGGACTTCCTGGCCCGCCGCGCCGAGGCCCTCAGGCCGGCGGTGCGCGAGCTCCTGGACGACCTCCTCGCCAAGCTGGTCGCCGGGGAGCGGCCGGTCGATCTGGTCGGCGGGCTGACCATCCCGGTGCCGTCCCGGGTCATCACGCTGCTCTTCGGGGCGGGCGACGAGCGCCGCGAGTTCATCGAGAGCCGCAGCGCCGTCCTCATCGACCGCGGCTACACCCCCGACCAGGTCGCCGCCGCCCGTGACGAACTGGACGGCTATCTGCGCGAGTTGGTCGAGCAGCGGCTCGCGGACCCCGGCGACGACCTGATCAGCCGACTGGTCCTGGACCAGGTGCGGCCGGGCAACCTGACCGTCGAGGAACTGGTCCCGATGTGCCGGCTGCTGCTGGTGGCCGGGCACGGCACCACCACCAGCCAGGCCAGCCTCAGCCTGCTGAGCCTGCTCACCGACCCGGGCCTGGCCGAGGCGCTCACCGATGACCCGGGCCTGATGCCCAAGGCGGTCGAGGAGCTGCTGCGCTTCCACTCCATCGTGCAGAACGGCCTGGCCCGGGCCGCCGTCGAGGACGTACAGCTCGACGACGTGCTCATCAGGGCCGGCGAGGGCGTGGTGCTGTCGCTGTCGGCGGGCAACCGTGACGAGCGGGTCTTCCCCGACCCGGACCGGCTGGACCCGCACCGCGACGCCCGCCGCCATGTCGCCTTCGGCCACGGCATGCACCAGTGCCTGGGCCAGTGGCTGGCCCGGGTCGAGCTGGAGGAGATCCTCGCGGCCGTGCTGCGCTGGATGCCCGGAGCCAAGCTCGCCGTGCCGTTCGAGGAGCTGGACTTCCGCCACGAGGTGTCGAGTTACGGGCTCGGCGCGCTCCCCGTGACCTGGTGAGCGCCGTGCACCGGCTGACCGTCGCGGTCGACCCGGCCGCCTGCTGCGCCATGGGCCGCTGCGCGGCCACGGCACCGGAGATCTTCGACCAGGACCCCGACACCGGAACCGTGGTCCTGCTGGACGCCACACCCCCACCCGAGTCCCACGAGTCGGCCCGCCTGTGCGCCGAACTCTGCCCGTGCGGGGCCATCACCGTCGACGAGGACTGAACGCCTGTGACCACAGGCCCTGAGCGAATGCATCAGCACGGATCCCGCCGGACGGCGGCCGACAAGGAGCGATGATGACCGAAGGTGCCGGTTCCGTCCCGTCCGCCGCGCTCGCGGCACTCGCCGCCGACGCCTCGCCGCGCGGCGAGGCGGCCCGCTGGGCGGTGGAGCTGCTGACCGGGCCCGACGCCGGTCCGGACGCGGACCCGGGCGGCCGTTTCGTGCCCGCGCTGGCCGCCCGGATCGCGCCGGACTTCGCCGCGTTGCTGGCCCGGTGGCGGGCGAAGGGTCCGTTCTTGGTCGCCTCCTACCAGCCCGTCGCCCACAAGGCATGGGTGGTGCTGGCCGGGGCGGGGGAGGGACGCCACACGTTGTCGCTGACGCTCGACTCCAAGGGCCTGATCCAGCAGTTCACCCTCCAGCCCGAGGTCGTCACACCGGAGATACCCACCTGGGACGCGCTGGAGGAGGCGCTGCGCACCCCCGGCGTCGAGACGTCCGCCCTCGCCGCACGGCTGACCCCCGAGGGCTACGACGTCCTGCACGCCTCGGCCGCCGAACGGCCGATGCCGGCCGGCTCCACCAACAAGCTGTACGTGATGCGCGCCCTCGCCCACGCCATCGACAGCGGCGCACTGACCTGGGACGACGAGATCACCGTACGGTCCGCGCTGCGCAGTCTGCCCACCGGTGACATGCAGGAACTCCCGGACGGCACCCGGGTGTCGGTGCGCGAGACGGCGCACAAGATGATCGTGCTGAGCGACAACACGGCCGCCGACCTGGTCCTCGACCGGCTGGGCAGGGCCGCCGTGGAAGACGCGGTGGCCGACTCCGGGCACCACGACCCGGTGCTGCTGCGGCCGTTCGCAACCAGCCGCGAGATCTTCGAACTCGGCTGGGGCGACCCGGAGCTCAGGAAACGCTGGGCCACGGCCGGCGAGACCGGGCGGCGGGCCCTGCTCGACGGCATCGACCGGCCGCTGACCGTGCGCCTGTCCGACCTCGGTGAGACGGTCCACCAGTTCGGCGTCGACTGGTTCATGAACGCCTACGACGTGCTGGGCGTCCTGCGCGGTCTCGCGGCCGACAGTGAACGGGACGCCACCGGCACCGTCGAGGACATCATGACCGCCTACCCGGGCCTCGTCGTGGACCGCGACCGCTGGACGCGGGCCTACTTCAAGGCCGGTTCCGCCCCCGGCGTGATGATGTTCTGCTGGCTGCTGCGCGACCACGCCGGCGACACCTACGTCCTGGTGCTGCGGCAGCAGGCCGACGAGCAGAAGTACGTCGGCGACGGCCTGTTCCTGCGCGGGCTCGGCGCCCGGGTGATCGAGTCCGGGCTGCTCGGCCGGTGAGCGTCCGGGACCGGTCCCTCGCCGCCTTCGTGGCCCTGCTGTGGGGGCTGAACTTCCTCGCCGTGCGGATCGGCCTCGACCACTACCCGCCGTTCTTCCTCTCCGCCCTGCGCTTCGTCGTGCTGGCCGTGCCGGTGGTGCTGTTCGTGCCCCGGCCCAAGGCGCCGCTGCGCTGGCTCGTGCTGTACGGGCTGGGCTTCGGGGCGCTGCAGTTCGGGCTGCTGTTCCTCGCCATCGACCAGGGCATGCCGTCGGGGCAGGCGTCGGTCGTGGTGCAGGCGGCTGCGCCGTTCACCATGCTGCTGGGCGCCGCACTGCTCGGCGAGCGGATCTCCCGGCGGCAGCTGGGCGGCATCGCCCTGGCCGTGCTCGGCATGACGGTCATCGCGGTGGAGCGGGCCCGCAGCGCCGCGCTGCTGCCGCTGCTGCTGACCGTGCTGGCCGCCCTCGGCTGGGCGCTGGGCAACATCGCCAGCCGACAGGCCCGCCCGGACCATCCGCTGCGCTTCGCCCTGTGGATGGCGGTCGTGCCGCCGGTGCCGCTGCTGGTCCTGTCGGCCGTCATGGAGGGACCCACCACCGGCTGGCGCGCGCTCGGCGACTCCTTCGGCGGCGACGGCTGGCCCGCCCTGGTGGCGCTGCTCTACACCGCGCTCGCCGGTTCCGTCGTCGGCTCCGGCATCTGGACGACGCTGCTGAAGAAGTACGAGGCGGCCACCGTGGCCCCGTTCTCCATGCTGGTGCCGGTCGTCGGTGTCGCGGTCGCCTGGCTCTTCCTCGACGAACGCCTCACCGGCTGGGCGGCCGCGGGCAGCGTGGCGGTCGTCGGCGGCGTACTGCTCGGCTCGACGACCACACGGCGCAAGGCCCCCGAGGACCGGCCGCCGGTCATCGACGGCGGTACGCGCCCCACCACCCAGCCCTCGGCCGAACCGGCCTCCCGGGTTCAGGACATCTGACGGTCGGTGGGCTATCGCTCGGCCCGGAGTCTGCACACCGAAGGGGCCCCCCCCGCCGCGGGTATGTGGGCGCGGGGGCGGCGGCCGGTGTTTGTGAGAGCGCTCGCCCCCCCCCCCCCCCGGGGGGTTTAAAAAAAAACAAGACCCCCAAACACACCACAAATAGGGGAGGGAG
>NZ_JBHYJA010000007.1:245400-264601 GCF_042740355.1 Streptomyces sp. NPDC059010 | reverse complement strand
CCGCCCTATTTCTTTTTTTTTTAGGGGTCCACTCCCTCGTGCTCGGGGCGGGGGCGGGTCAGCCCCCCCCCCCCCCCCCCCCGACGGCGGACCCGCAGCAGACGCACAGCCAGTAGCACTGCACGAAGGGGAAGCCATGACAGCGACGACCGACGGAAGCACCGGGGCACTGCCGCCCCGGGCAGCCGCGGCCAGCGACACCGACAGTGAGACCCCTGTGGCGGCCGGGGTACACGAGGCCGCCGTGCGCGCGGTACGGCGCGCCACCGACTTCCTGCTGGCGAAGCAGGACGCCCAGGGCTGGTGGAAGGGCGACCTCGAAACGAACGTCTCGATGGACGCCGAGGACCTGCTGCTCCGTCAGTTCCTCGGGATCCGGGACGAGAGGACCACGACGGCCGCCGCGCTCTTCATCCGGGGAGAGCAGCGCGAGGACGGCACCTGGGGCACCTTCTACGGCGCGCCCGGCGAGCTCTCCGCCACCATCGAAGCCTACGTCGCCCTCCGCCTGGCCGGCGACGCGCCCGACTCCCCTCACATGGCCAGGGCCTCCGCCTGGATCCGTGAGCAGGGCGGCATCGCCGCCGCCCGGGTCTTCACCCGGATCTGGCTGGCGCTGTTCGGCTGGTGGAAGTGGGAGGACCTGCCCGAACTCCCGCCGGAGCTGATCTACTTCCCCAAGTGGGTCCCGCTCAACATCTACGACTTCGGCTGCTGGGCCCGGCAGACGATCGTCCCGCTGACGATCGTCTCCGCGAAGCGCCCGGTACGGCCCGCACCCTTCCCGCTCGACGAACTGCACACCGACCCGGCGAACCCCAACCCGCCCAAGCCCCTTGCTCCGGCGGCGAGTTGGGACGGCGCCTTCCAGCGGCTCGACAAGGCGCTGCACCAGGTGCGCAAGGTCGCCCCGCGCCGGCTGCGCAAGGCGGCCATGAACAGCGCCGCCCGCTGGATCATCGAGCGGCAGGAGAACGACGGCTGCTGGGGCGGCATCCAGCCGCCCGCGGTGTACTCGATCATCGCCCTGCATCTGCTCGGCTACGACCTCGAACACCCGGTGATGCGCGAGGGGCTGGCGTCGCTGGACCGCTTCGCCGTCTGGCGCGAGGACGGCGCCCGGATGATCGAGGCCTGCCAGTCGCCGGTCTGGGACACGTGCCTGGCGACCATCGCGCTGGTGGACGCGGGCGTGCCCGCCGATCATCCGCAACTCGTGAAGGCCGCCGACTGGATGCTGGGCGAGGAGATCGTCCGGCTCGGCGACTGGGCGGTCAAGCGGCCCCAACTGCCGCCGGGCGGCTGGGCGTTCGAGTTCCACAACGACAACTACCCCGACATCGACGACACCGCCGAGGTGGTCCTCGCGCTGCGCCGGGTCCGGCACCACGACCCCGAGCGGGTGGAGCGGGCGATCGGGCGCGGCGTGCGCTGGAACCTCGGGATGCAGTCGCGGAACGGCGCGTGGGGCGCCTTCGACGTCGACAACACCAGCCCGTTCCCGAACCGGCTGCCGTTCTGCGACTTCGGCGAGGTCATCGACCCGCCGTCGGCGGACGTCACCGCGCACGTGGTCGAGATGCTCGCGGTCGAGGGACTCGCCCACGACCCGCGCACCCGGCGCGGCATCCGCTGGCTGCTCGCCGAGCAGGAACCGGACGGCTCCTGGTTCGGGCGCTGGGGCGTGAACTACGTCTACGGCACCGGATCCGTCGTCCCCGCCCTGGTGGCCGCCGGATTCCCGGGCTCGCACCCGGCGATCCGCCGCGCCGTCACCTGGTTGGAGTCCGTCCAGAACGACGACGGCGGCTGGGGCGAGGACCTGCGCTCCTACAGGTACGTCAAGGAGTGGAGCGGCAAGGGCGCCTCGACCGCCTCGCAGACCGCGTGGGCGCTGATGGCGCTGCTGGCGGCGGGGGAGAAGGACTCCAAGGCGGTCGAACGCGGAATCGAGTGGCTGGCGGCCACCCAGCTGGCGGACGGCTCCTGGGACGAGCCGTATTTCACCGGCACCGGGTTCCCCTGGGACTTCTCGATCAATTACCACCTCTACCGGCAGGTCTTCCCGCTGACCGCGCTCGGCCGGTACGTCCACGGAGAGCCCTTCGCGGACAAGGCCAGGGCGACTCTCGCCGAGGTCAAGGGGAGCTGATGAGCCCACAGCCCGTCCCGGCCCCGCTGCTGATCGCCTGCGCGCTCGGCATCGAGCAGCTCGCCCTGCGCACGAGCGACCGCGGCGGGGCCGGCGGGCCGGTCACCGTGCTCCGTACCGGCATGGGGCCACGGGCGGCCGAACGGTCCGTCACCCGGGTCCTGGCCGACCCGGCGCTCGACGGGGCCGCCGTGCTCGCCACCGGCTTCTGCGCGGGGCTCGCCCCCGGTATGCACCCCGGCGATCTGGTGGTCGCCGAGGAGACACGGGATCCGGCGGGAACCATTCCGTGCGTAGGGACCGACCTACTCGTCAAAGAGCTCGTGCGGACCGTCCCGGGCCGCACCGTCCACACCGGACCGCTCACCGGCTCCGATCATGTCGTCCGAGGTCAGGAACGGTCCGATCTGCTCACGACCGGCGCAATCGCGGTCGACATGGAATCCGCGGCCACGCTACTGAGCGCCGTACGAACCGGCGAGCGCCCGGTTGCGGCCGTCCGGGTGGTCGTGGACGCTCCAGAACATGAACTCGTCCGGATCGGCACGGTGCGCGGTGGAATATCAGCTTTCCGCGTTCTTCGTACCGTTCTGCCCGCTTTCTATGAATGGCACCGTTCTTTGCTGCTCCCCAGGAGGTGAGCCAGATGGCCATGCCGCTGCGTCAGTCCATCAAGGTCGCTACTTACTTGGCCGAACAGAAGCTCCGCAGGCGCGACAAGTTTCCGCTCATCGTCGAGCTGGAACCGCTCTTCGCCTGCAACCTGAAGTGCGAGGGCTGCGGCAAGATCCAGCACCCGGCCGGAGTTCTCAAGCAGCGCATGCCCGTGGCCCAGGCCGTGGGAGCGGTGCTCGAATCCGGCGCGCCGATGGTGTCCATCGCCGGCGGTGAGCCCCTGATGCACCCTCAGATCGACGAGATCGTGCGCCAGCTCGTGGCCAAGCGGAAGTACGTCTTCCTGTGCACCAACGCCATGCTGCTCCGCAAGAAGATCGACAAGTTCAAGCCCTCTCCCTACTTCGCCTTCGCCGTCCACATCGACGGCCTGCGCGAGCGCCACGACGAGTCCGTGGCGAAGGAGGGCGTGTTCGACGAGGCGGTGGAGGCCATCAAGGAGGCCCAGCGGCGCGGCTTCCGGGTCACCACCAACTCCACCTTCTTCAACACCGACACCCCGCAGACGATCATCGAGGTGCTGAACTACCTCAACGACGACCTCAAGGTCGACGAGATGATGATCTCGCCCGCCTACGCCTACGAGAAGGCCCCCGACCAGGAGCACTTCCTGGGCGTCGAGCAGACCCGCGAGCTGTTCCGGAAGGCCTTCGCGGGCGGCAACCGGCGCCGCTGGCGGCTCAACCACTCGCCGCTCTTCCTGGACTTCCTGGAGGGCAAGGTCGACTTCCCGTGCACCGCCTGGGCGATCCCGAACTACTCGCTGTTCGGCTGGCAGCGCCCCTGCTACCTGATGAGCGACGGGTACGTCCCGACGTACCGGGAGCTGATCGAGGACACCGACTGGGACAAGTACGGCCGCGGCAAGGACCCGCGCTGCGCCAACTGCATGGCGCACTGCGGCTACGAGCCCACCGCCGTCCTCGCCACCATGGGCTCGCTGAAGGAGTCGCTGCGCGCCATGCGCGAGACGGTCTCCGGAAACCGGGAGTGACACCATGACCGCCATCCCCTTGGGCGTTCCCGAGGTACCCCTCCGGCCGATCGCCGAGCGACGTGTGTCGCGGCGGATCCAGGTCGGCCCGGTGGCGGTCGGGGGCGGTGCCCCGGTGTCGGTGCAGTCGATGACGACGACCCGTACGTCGGACATCGGCGCCACCCTGCAGCAGATCGCCGAGCTCACGGCGTCCGGCTGCCAGATCGTGCGCGTGGCCTGTCCGACGCAGGACGACGCGGACGCGCTCGCGACCATCGCCCGCAAATCGCAGATCCCGGTGATCGCGGACATCCACTTCCAGCCCAAGTACGTGTTCGCCGCGATCGAGGCCGGCTGCGCCGCCGTACGGGTCAATCCCGGCAACATCAAACAGTTCGACGACAAGGTCAAGGAGATCGCGCGGGCCGCCAAGGACCACGGCACGCCGATCCGGATCGGGGTCAACGCCGGGTCGCTGGACAAGCGGCTGCTGCAGAAGTACGGCAAGGCGACTCCGGAGGCGCTCGTGGAGAGCGCGCTGTGGGAGGCGTCGCTCTTCGAGGAGCACGACTTCCGGGACATCAAGATCTCGGTCAAGCACAACGACCCCGTGGTGATGGTCAACGCCTACCGGCTGCTCGCCGAGCAGTCCGACTACCCGCTGCACCTCGGCGTGACCGAGGCCGGGCCCGCCTTCCAGGGCACCATCAAGTCGGCCGTCGCCTTCGGCGCGCTGCTGTCGCGGGGGATCGGCGACACGATCCGGGTGTCCCTGAGCGCGCCGCCCGCCGAGGAGGTCAAGGTCGGCATCCAGATCCTGGAGTCGCTGGGCCTCAGGCAGCGGCGGCTGGAGATCGTCTCCTGCCCGTCGTGCGGGCGTGCGCAGGTCGACGTCTACAAGCTGGCCGACGAGGTCACGGCCGGCCTGGAAGGCATGGAAGTGCCGTTGCGGGTAGCCGTCATGGGCTGTGTCGTCAACGGCCCCGGCGAGGCCCGGGAGGCGGACCTGGGGGTCGCCTCCGGCAACGGCAAGGGGCAGATCTTCGTCAAGGGCGAGGTCATCAAGACCGTCCCCGAGTCCAGGATCGTCGAGACGCTGATCGAAGAGGCGATGAAGATCGCCGAGCAGATGGAGCAGGACGGGGCCGCATCGGGCGCCCCCACCGTCACGGGGACACCAGCAGTGACCGTGAGTTGAGGCAAGGCACGGACCGAGAGGGGGCCCGAGCGTGACGATTCTGGAGAGCATCCGGGGACCACGCGACCTGAAGGCGCTGTCCGAGGCAGAACTCGGTGAACTGTCCGACGAGATCAGGGAGTTCCTGGTGCACGCGGTCGCCCGGACCGGCGGACACCTCGGGCCCAACCTGGGCGTGGTGGAACTGACCATCGCGCTCCACCGGGTCTTCGAGTCGCCGGTCGACCGCATCGTCTGGGACACCGGTCACCAGAGCTACGTACACAAGCTGCTGACGGGACGTCAGGACTTCTCCAAGCTGCGCGGCAAGGGCGGCCTGTCCGGCTACCCCTCGCGCGAGGAGTCCGAGCACGACATCGTCGAGAACAGCCACGCCTCCACCGCGCTCGGCTGGGCCGACGGGCTCGCCAAGGCCCGTCAGGTGCAGGGGGAGAAGGGGCATGTCGTCGCGGTGATCGGCGACGGCGCACTCACCGGCGGGATGGCCTGGGAGGCGCTGAACAACATCGCCGCCGCCAAGGACCGGCCGCTGATCATCGTCGTCAATGACAACGAACGGTCGTACGCGCCGACCATCGGAGGGCTCGCCAACCACCTGGCCACGCTGCGCACGACCGACAGCTACGAGAGGGTCCTGGCCTGGGGCAAGGACGTACTGCTGCGGACCCCGCTCGTGGGCAACACGATCTACGAGTCCCTGCACGGCGCCAAGAAGGGCTTCAAGGACGCCTTCGCGCCGCAGGGCATGTTCGAGGACCTGGGTCTGAAGTACGTCGGCCCGATCGACGGACATGACATCGGCGCCGTCGAGTCCGCGCTCAGGCGTGCGAAACGCTTCCACGGGCCCGTGCTGATCCACTGCCTCACGGAGAAGGGGCGCGGCTATGAACCCGCCCTCGCCCATGAGGAGGACCACTTCCACACCGTCGGCGTGATGGACCCGCTGACCTGTGAGCCGCTCGCGCCGTCCAGCGGGCCGTCCTGGACCTCGGTGTTCGGCGAGGAGTTCGTGCGGATCGGGGAGGAGCGGGAGGACGTCGTGGCGATCACGGCGGCCATGCTGCATCCCGTCGGGCTGGGCAGGTTCGCGGAGCGGTTCCCGGACCGGGTGTGGGACGTCGGGATCGCCGAGCAGCACGCGGCCGTGTCGGCGGCGGGGCTCGCGACCGGCGGGCTGCATCCGGTCGTCGCTGTCTACGCCACGTTCCTGAACCGCGCCTTCGACCAGCTTCTGATGGATGTCGCGCTGCACCGCTGCGGCGTGACGTTCGTGCTGGACCGGGCCGGTGTCACGGGCGCCGACGGGCCCTCCCACAACGGCATGTGGGACATGTCGATCCTCCAGGTCGTCCCCGGCCTCAGGATCGCCGCCCCACGCGACGCCGACCAGCTCAGAGCGCAGCTGCGCGAGGCCGTGGCCTGCGACGACGCGCCCACGCTCGTGCGGTTCCCGAAGGAGTCGGTCGGGCCGTCGATCCCGGCGGTCGACCGGGTGGGCGGGCTGGACGTGCTGTACCGGGACGCCGGTGAGCCGGACGTCCTGCTGGTCGCCGTCGGCGTGATGGCCCCGGTGTGCCTCCAGGCGGCCGAGTTGCTCCAGGCCCGCGGCATCAACTGCACCGTCGTCGACCCACGCTGGGTCAAGCCCGTCGACCCCGCGCTCGCGCCCCTCGCCGCACAGCACCGGCTGGCCGCAGTCGTCGAGGACAACAGCCGCTCGTCCGGGGTGGGCGCCGCCGTGGCGCTGGCGCTGAGCGACGCCGATGTCGATGTGCCGGTACGGCGGTTCGGCATCCCGGAGCAGTTCCTCGCGCACGCCAAGCGGGGCGAGGTGCTGGCCGACATCGGGCTCACGCCCGTCGAGGTCGCCGGCCGGATCAGCGCGAGCCTCGCCCTCAAGGAGGCCGACGAGAGCCTGTTCGCCGGCCCGGAGCGCGTCGACGGCGGCCATGACGGCCGTACCGTCGTGCCAGTCAAGGAGAACGCCGAATGACCACCGAGTTCGACCTCGGTCACCTCCTCGCCGAGCGCGGAGCCGAGCGCTACGAGCTGCACACGAAGTACCTCAACCACCAGCTCCCGCGCATGCTGCACACCATCGGCTTCGACAAGGTCTACGAGCGGGCCGAGGGCGCGTACTTCTGGGACGCGGACGGCGACGACTATCTGGACATGCTCGCCGGGTTCGGGGTGATGGGCCTGGGGCGCCACCACCCCGTCGTCCGCAAGGCGTTGCACGACGTCCTGGACGCCCAGCTCGCCGACCTCACCCGCTTCGACTGCCAGCCGCTGCCCGGGCTGCTGGCGGAGCGGCTGCTCGCGCACAGCCCGCACCTGGAGCGGGTGTTCTTCGGCAACAGCGGTACCGAGGCGGTGGAGACCGCGCTGAAGTTCGCGCGGTTCGTCACCGGGAAGCCCAGGATCCTGTACTGCGACCACGCCTTCCACGGGCTGACCACCGGCTCCCTGTCCGTCAACGGTGAGTCCGGCTTCCGGGACGGCTTCGCCCCGCTGCTGCCCGACACGGCCGTACCGCTCGGCGATCTCGGTGCCCTGGCGCGGGAGCTGAAGAAGGGCGACGTCGCCGCGCTGATCGTCGAGCCGATCCAGGGCAAGGGCGTGCACGAGGCCCCGCCCGGCTGTCTGCGGGCCGCCCAGGAACTGCTGCACCAGCACAAGGCGCTGCTCATCGCCGACGAGGTGCAGACCGGGCTGGGCCGGACCGGGGACTTCTACGCCTACCAGCACGAGGAGGGTGTCGAGCCCGACCTGGTGTGCGTGGCGAAGGCGCTCTCCGGGGGCTATGTGCCGGTGGGGGCCACCCTCGGCAAGGACTGGATCTTCAAGAAGGTCTACTCGTCCATGGACCGCGTGCTGGTCCACTCGGCGAGCTTCGGGGCCAACGCACAGGCCATGGCGGCCGGGCTCGCGGTCCTGTCCGTCATGGAGAACGAGCAGATCGTCGCGAACGCGCGGGCGACCGGGGAGCAGCTCAAGTCACGGCTCGCGGCGCTGACCGACAAGTACGAACTGCTCGCCGATGTGCGCGGCCGGGGGCTGATGGTCGGCATCGAGTTCGGCCGGCCCAAGTCGCTGGGGCTGCGCAGCCGTTGGACCATGCTGCAGGCCGCGCGCAAGGGCCTGTTCGCCCAGATGGTCGTCGTACCGCTGCTGCAGCGGCACCGCATCCTCACCCAGGTCTCCGGGGACCACCTGGAAGTGATCAAGCTGATCCCGCCGCTGATCATCGGTGAGCGCGAGGTGGACCGGTTCGTCGACGCCTTCACGGAGGTGATGGACGAGGCGCACAGCGGCGGCGGACTGATGTGGGACTTCGGGAAGACACTGATCAAGCAGGCGGTCGCCAACCGCTAGACGCGGTGTGAGCGTGGCCCGCGCCCAGGAATGCCGACGGACTTTTGCCTCTCAGGCAAGGAATTTGCCTCATAGGCAAGGCTCCGGCTCAATGGAGGCATGACCTCTTCCGAGACGGAGCCCTCGGCGGAACACGAGGGCGCCCTGCCCGTGGTCGCGCCCCAGCTCCGCGCGCTGCGCCGCCGCGCCGCCCTGACCCTGGAGGCCGCGGCCCGCGCCGCCGGGCTGTCGCCCGCCCATCTCTCCCGGCTGGAGACCGGGCAGCGCCAGCCCTCGCTGCCGATGCTGCTCGCGCTCGCGCGTATCTACGGTACGACCGTCTCCGAGCTGCTCGGTGAGACGGTCGCCGACCGGGACGCCGTGGTGCGCGCCGCCGACATGGAGCCGACCGCCGCGGGCGGCTGGACGTACTGGCAGGCCGGCTCGCCCGGCCGCGGGATGCAGGCCCTGCGCGTCCATGTGCCGTACGGCTCGCAGGGCGACATCGTGCGCGTGCACCCCGGCGAGGAGTGGCTCCACGTCCTCCAGGGGCGGCTGCGGCTGCGCCTCGGGGACACCGCGCACCGGCTCGCGCCCGGCGACAGCGCGCACTTCGACTCGCTCACCCCGCACCGCATCGCCGCCCAGGACGAGGGCGGGGTCGAGCTCCTCTTCGTCCACACCCTGTTGCAGAGCCCCACGGCCACGCTGTGCCTGGGCCCCACCCCTGGAGAGACACCATGAGCAACTTCGAGGACAGGTTCCCGCGCGCCCTGTGGGTGCGGCTCATCATCTACATCGCGGTGGGACACGTCTTCGCGGCCTTCGTCTACTTCCTGTTCGAGGCGGGCGCGAAGTAGGCACGCCGGGCCGCCGCCGGCGACCGGGCGTCAGTCGAGCAGCCGCTCCCGCAGTCGCTCCCGGGACTCCGGGGCGATCCGCAGGCCCTGCTCCAGGTATGCGTCGACGCCGCCCCACGTCTCCTCGATCGTCTCGAAGGCCGCCGTCAGATACTCGGCACGCGCGTCGAACAGCGGGCTGAGCAGCTCCATGACCTCGGGGGAGTAGACCGACGCACCGCTGCCGCTGCGCTTGACCTTGTAGCGACGGTGCTTGGCGTTGGACTCCAGGTAGTCGGCGAGGATCGCCTCGCGCTCGACACCGAGGGCGAGCAGGGTCACCGCGATGGACAGCCCGGCGCGGTCCTTGCCGGCCGCGCAGTGCATGAGGGCGGGGACGCTGTCCTGAACGAGCGAGTGCAGCACCTGGGAGTGCTCGGCGGTGCGCTCCTTGATCATCGTGCGGTACGAGGTGATCATCCGGTTCGCGGCCTTGCCGTCGGCGAGGATCTCCTGCAGCTGGTCGAGGTCGCCGTCACGGACCATCTTCCAGAACTCCGCGCCGTCCGCCGGGTCGCTCAGCGGCAGGTTCACATTGCGTACGCCCGGCAGCTCGACGTCCGGCCCCTCCAGCTTCTGGTCGGCCGCGTTGCGGAAGTCGAAGACCGTGTGCAGGCCCAGGGAGCCGAGGAAGGCGGCGTCCTCCTCGGTCGCGTGCGCGAGGTGGCCGCTGCGGAACAGCACTCCGTACCGCACCCGCCGTCCGTCCACTGTCGGCAGGCCGCCCACATCGCGGAAGTTGCGGACTCCGGCCAGCTCGGGCTCGGTCGACGGGATCTGCTGCGTCACGGGGGCTCCTCCCAGTCGGCCCCGCCGACGCGGCTCGGCGGTGCTGCCGACGGGGTGCGTTCTCGACCATACGACATGGCTTCCTGAGGCAATGAGTTGTCCACAGGCGTTGCATCGGAGGCTCCGACACCTTGATGATGTTGGGGCTTGATCGGACCTGTTCGAATGTGTGAGGGCTTGATGCTGGAGATCTCCGACCGTGGACGCACCTGGGTTCTTTCCGGGCCGACCAGCAGTTACGCCCTCCATCTCACGGACGACGACGAGCTGCTGCACCTCCACTGGGGCCCGCGGATCGCGCTCGCCGACGCCGAGGAGCTGGCCGCGCGCCCGCTCCCGGACCACCGCGGCTTCGAGTCCCAGCTCGACGGGCACGAGGAGTACCCCGTCGAGGGCGGCCCCCGCTTCGTACGGCCCGCCCTGTCCGTGCGCACCGAGGAGCGGCGCGGCACCGAGTGGACCTTCGCCGTGTACGAGGTCGAGACCTCGCAGGGCGCCGAGGGCGAGGAGCTGCGGCTGCGGTTCCGGGACGGCGGACTTCTCATCACGCTGCACTACCGGATGCGCGGCGACGTCGTGGAGCGCTGGGTGACCCTGGACAACCAGGGGCCCGGCCTGGAGCTGCTGCGCGCCGACTCCGCCACCTGGACCCTGCCCGAGCGCGAGGACTGGCGGCTGTCGCAGTTGCACGGGCGCTGGGCCGCGGAGTCCCGGCTCGTGCGGGCGCCCCTCACCTACGGTGAGAAGATCATCGGCAGCCGCCGCGGCCACACCGGGCATCCGCTCCTGCCCTGGGTCGCCCTGGACACCGACGCCACCGAGGAGCGCGGCGAGGTGTACGGCTGCGCCCTCGCCTGGTCGGGGTCCTGGCGGATCGCGGTGGCCCAGCTGCCGGACGCGCGCGTGCAGATCAGCGGCGGGGCCGGGTCCGACGACTCGGGGCTGCTGCGGCTGGCGGCGGGGGAGTCGTTCGTGACGCCGGTCTTCGCCGGGCTGTGGAGCGACGGCGGCTTCGGGGGAGCGAGCCGCGCCTGGCACACCTACCAGCGCGCGTACGTGATCCCCGACGTGGATCAGGACCGGCCCGTGCTCTTCAACTCCTGGGAGGCGACCGAGTTCGACATCTCCGAGGAGCAGCAGGGCACCCTCGCGCGACGGGCCGCGGCGATCGGCGTCGAGCTGTTCGTCGTCGACGACGGATGGTTCGGGGCGCGCACCAGCGACCGCGCCGGGCTCGGTGACTGGACGCCCAACCCCGACCGCTTCCCGTCCGGCCTCAAGCCCCTCGCCGACTACGTACACGCCCTCGGTATGCGGTTCGGTATCTGGGTCGAGCCGGAAATGGTCAATCCGGACAGCGAGCTGTACCGCGCCCACCCGGACTGGGTGCAGTACCAGACCGGGCGAAAGCGGACGGAATTCCGCAATCAGCTCGTACTGAACCTCGCCCGTGAGGACGTCCAGGAGTACCTCTGGAACCAGCTCGACGGGCTCCTCTCCAGCGCCCCGATCGACTATGTGAAGTGGGACTTCAACCGCTGCTTCAGCGACGCGGGCTGGCCCGGCGAGCCGTACCCGCAACGCCTCTGGGTCGATCATGTGCACGCCTTCTACGCCCTGCTGGACCGGCTCCGGGCCGCTCACCCGAGCGTCGCCTTCGAGTCCTGCTCGGGCGGCGGCGGACGGATCGACCTGGGGGTGCTGAGTCGTACGGACCAGGTGTGGACCTCCGACAACACCGACCCGCTCGACCGGCTCGCCATCCAGCACGGCTTCAGTCAGATCCATCCGGCGCGGGTCATGGCCGCCTGGGTCACCGACAGCCCGAACAACCAGCTCAACGGCCGGGTCAGCTCGCTGCGCTTCCGGTTCGTGAGTGCCATGGCCGGAGTGCTCGGCGTCGGCGGCGACCTCGCGCGGTGGAGCGAGGAGGGGCTCGCCGAGGCGCGGGAGTGGGTGGAGCTCTACAAGGAGATCCGGCCCGTTGTCCAGCGCGGCGACCTCTACCGGCTGCGGCCCCCGAGGGGCGGGCTGAGCGCCGTGCAGTACGTGCTCGGCGACGAGACCGTCGTCCTCGCCTGGCTCCAGGCGCAGAGCTACGGCGAGGCCGCACCGGCGCTGCGGCTGCGCGGGCTGGACCCGACAGCGTCGTATCAATGCCGCGAAACGGGCGAAGTGTATCGAGGTGCCGTATTGCAGCATCACGGACTATTCATCGGATTGCGCGGCGATCTCGATGCGGCAGTTATCCGGCTGCGTCGCATCTAGGGGTTCTGTCCGAATTGATGCCTTAATTCCAACTCGCTCTGCAGTAAAGGCGGCTGGAGCAATGTCACGTGAGGAGCGTCATAGTCGTGACCGTGTGTCGCCCGTCATGTTCACGTAATTCACGCGTCTTTCAAGGGGTTTTGAGTAGGGCGACGCACTCATAATTCACGCAGGGTGACCGAGAATTCCCACAAGGGATCAACGGGAACGCATTCGGACGGAACCTCTCACTTGTTCCCGTGCGTCTTCCTCGCTTACGTTCCCAACCAATCCGGACGGACGCCGAATCCTGCCGCCGACCGGAACCCGCGCAAACTCACCCGACCTTGGCAGGAGCGGGGGACCCACAGGTACAACCGCCTGTTCCGGTCTCTGGAACAGGCTTGGGGTCAAGTCGCGTCCCCACGCGACCGGGCATCTCCAGCCCGCACCCGACAGCTCACCTCGTAGGCGCCGGAGAGGAATTCGCCATGCCCGCGAAGGGTAAGCACCGCCGCCCGAAGTCCCCGCGCCTCACCCGCTCCATCGCCGTCGCCGGAACCGGTGGCGCCGCTCTCGCCCTCCCGCTCATCGGGGCCACCGGCGCCCACGCCGCTCCCTCTCATTCCGTTTCGGAAAAGGCCGTTCAGTCCCTTCCGGTCGTCGAGAAGAAGACGGTCCAGAAGAAGGCCGCCGAGAAGAAGACGGCTGTGCACACCTATTCGGTGAAGGTCGGCGATTACCTCGCGAAGATCGCCGACGAGCAGAGCGTCGACGGTGGCTGGAAGCAGCTCTACGCCGACAACCGTGAGGCCGTCGGCAGCGACCCGTCGCTGATCCACCCGGGCCTGAAGCTCTCGATCGGCGGCAAGAAGGCCGGGGCGAGCGCCCCCAAGTCCTCCTCCCCGTCCTCCTCTTCGGCGTCCGAGTCGTCCAAGTCGTCCTCGAAGGACTCGGCCGAGAAGTCCTCCGCGCCGAAGAAGACGACCACGGCCGCCGACAACGCGAGCACCGTCAACGGCTTCACCTCTCCCGTGTCCTCCGCCGCCGTCGCCACCGCGTACAAGGTGGCCGGCAGCATGTGGTCCAGCGGCTACCACACCGGCGTCGACTTCGCCGCCGCGACCGGCACCCCGCTGAAGGCGGTCGGCGAGGGCACCGTCGTCTCCGCCGGCTCGGGCGGTGCCTACGGCAACCAGGTCGTCATCCAGCTCGCCGACGGCTACTACGCCCAGTACGGCCACCTCTCCTCGCTCTCCGTCTCGGCCGGCCAGACCGTGACCGCGGGCCAGGAGATCGGTCTCTCCGGCGCGACCGGCAATGTGACCGGCCCGCACCTGCACTTCGAGATCCGCACCACGCCGGACTACGGCTCGGACGTGGACCCGGTCGCCTACCTCCGTGCCAAGGGCGTCGCCATCGGCTGACCCCCCGCCGACCGCCTCGCCTGACACGCCTCCGAAGGCCGGACCCCGATCCCCGGGTCCGGCCTTCGGTGTGTCCGGGGGTGTCGACAACGTGGGAGTGGCGGGAGAGGGTGATCTCCATTGACGGTGCAAGCGCTTTCCATCCGTCTCCGCCTCCGCCTCCGCCCCCGCCCGCGAAGGAGCCCAACCCGTGACGACCACACGCAGAGCGTTCGGAACCCTGGCCGCCGGCGCCGCACTGGGGACGCTCGTTCCCGCGGGCCCGGCCGGTGCCGCTCCCCACCGCCGGCTCGTCGCTCGCGACGACTTCCGTCACGGCCTCGGCCGGTGGGTGACCGAACTCCAGGACGGCGGCACCGTCACCGCGTCGCACGGAGTGCTGGAGATCGACGTGCCCAGCGGCGCCACGGTGTGGTTCAAGAAGCGGCTCGAAGGGCCGTACGTCCTCCAGTACACGGCCACCGCCGTCTCCGAGGGCGGCCCCAACGACCGTGTCTCCGACCTCAACAACTTCTGGAACGCCGTCGACGTCCGGTCCCCCGACGATCTCTTCGCCACCCAACGGGGCGGCGCGCTCGCCGAATACGACTACCTCAAGACGTACTACGCCGGTTACGGCGCCAACTACAACACGACCACACGCCTGCGTCGCTACGTCGGTGAGGCCGGGGTCCGTCCGCTGGTCTACGACTACACGGAGCCGTTGTTGGTGCCCAACCGGCCCAACCGGGTCCATGTCGTCTCCGACGGCTCCACCGTCCAGTGGTGGAACAACGGGCGGCTGGTCTTCGACTACACCGACCAGGAGCCTTACACCGGTGGGCACTTCGCCTTCCGGACGACGTGGAGCCACTTCAGGATCAGCGGCTTCCGGGTGTGGCGTTTGAACGGCGATTGAGCCCACAACATCCCTGATCAGAGGCTTATTCCAGGTTTGGCCAAGACTTTGGGAGTGGCTTATCTCACCGTCCGTCAACCCTTCCTTACGGTCGCGTAGGTCACATTCGAAGGTGAATCATGCCGGTGTGGCAGGCGATTCGAAGAGTGACAGCAGAGCAGTGATCGGGTCGTACGTCGCGGTGGGGGACAGCTTCACCGAGGGCGTCGGCGACCCCGGCCCCGACGGGGCGTTCGTCGGCTGGGCCGACCGGTTCGCGGTACTTCTCGCGGACCGGCGACCCGAGGGCGACTTCGACTACACCAACCTCGCCGTGCGCGGCAAACTTCTCGACCAAGTCATCGAGGACCAGCTCCCGAAAGCCGCGGAACTGGCCCCCGACCTGGTCTCCTTCTGCGCGGGCGGCAACGACATCATCCGGCCCGGCACCGACCCCGACGAGGTGGCCGAGCGTTTCGAGCGGGCGATCGCCCGGCTCACCTCAGCCGTCGGCACCGTCATGGTGACGACCGGCTTCGACACACGTGGCGTGCCCGTGCTGAAGCATCTGCGCGGCAAGATCGCCACGTACAACGGACATGTGCGGGCCATCGCCGACCGGTACGGCTGCCCGGTGCTCGACCTGTGGTCTTTGAAGACGGTCCAGGACCGCCGGGCCTGGGACGACGACCGGCTCCACCTGTCTCCCGAGGGGCACACGCGTGTGGCGCTGCGGGCGGGGCAGGTCCTCGGTCTGGAGGTCCCGGCCGACCCGGACCAGCCCTGGCCCCAGCTCCCGCCCCGCGGCACCCTGGAGATCCGCCGGGACGACGTCCACTGGGCGCGCGAGTACCTGGTGCCGTGGATCGGGCGGCGCCTGCGCGGCGAGTCGTCCGGGGACCATGTGACGGCCAAGGGCGCGCTGTCGCCGGACGACATCAAGATGCGGATCGAATCGGTGGCCTGAGGCGGCCTCCGCTATGTGGGCCGTGCCCTGTTCGAGGGGGCGCGGCCCACACGGTTGTCGTACGCGTTCTGCCCCGACCGCTGGGCGAACGCCGACGTCACCGTGCCGACGCGGTCAACGCCGCCCGCTCCAGCCCCAGTTCCCGGGCGAGCGCCTCGTCCACCCACTCCTGGGCACGCGCGCGTGACACCGCGCCCGGATACGACGTCAGCTGCACGGCGAGCCCGTCGAGAAGCGCCGTGAGGCGCAGCGCCGTACCGGCCGGGTCGGGACAGCTGAACTCCTGCGCGGCCACGCCCTCCGCGATGACCTCGGCGATGGCGGCCTTCCACTGCCGGTCCAGGTCCCGTGTGACCTCCTGCAGCGCGGGCTCGCGCAACGCCGCCGCCCAGCCCTCGATCCAGAGCCGCCAGCCCTTGGCCTGACCGGTCGGGGCATACCAGCGCACGGCCGCCCGCAGTCGGCGCAGCGCCGTCGTACGGCGGCCGAGAAGCCTGCGCAGACGGGCCAGGTCGCCCTCGGCCGCATGGGTGAACGCGGCCGCGACCAGCTTCTCCTTCGTGGCGAAGTGATACAGCACCAGTGCGTTGCTCACCCCGAGCACCGAGGCCACGTCGGCGATCCTCACCGCCGCCACGCCCCGCGCCTCTATCTGCTCCACGGCGGCCCGCAGCAACTCCTCACGCCGCTCCGCCACGCTCAACCGCACTCTTGCCACTCCGTCACCCTAAGGCCTCGGCTCGGGCCCTTCCCGAGCTGTGGCCGGGCACGGCCCGGGGACGACCCGCTGTCACCGGTGCCATCCGAACCGCTCGGCGATCACCGGCAGCCGGTCCGCCGCGATGGCGTGCGCGGCGGCCCGGGGAGTCGTCCCGTCGGCCTCGGCGCGGGCCAGAGTGAGGTCCGTCAGGGCACGCATCGAGCGTCGCGTGTGGTCGAAGGCCTGATCCGCTTCCGCGCCGATGTCGCCGAAGAGCGTCCACCACCACCAGGCGTTCGTGGCCGAGTTGACCACGACGTCCGGCAGCACCGTGACGCCCCGCGCGGCCAGCAGTTCCTCCGCCTCGCGCCGTACGGGCATGTTGGCCGCCTCGGCGATCCAGCGGGCGGTGATCCGCTCCTGGTTCACGGCGTCGATCGTGTACGACACGGCCGCCGGCACCAGCACCTCCGCCTCGGCCGCCAGCCAGGCCTCGCCCGGCAGTTCACGGTCGCCGGTACGCAGCGCGGCACGGTCGACGGTGCCGTACGCGTCCCGCGCCGCCAGCAGGCTCTCGATGTCGAGGCCGGCCGGGTTGGCGATCGTGCCCTTGATGTCGGCGACGGCCACCACCGTGAGCCCCGCGCGCGTGAGGAAGCGCGCCGTGGCGCCGCCCATGGTCCCGAGTCCCTGCACGGCGACCCGGGTCCTCCAGTACGGCACGCCGGCCCGGTCCAGGGCCGTGAGCACCGACTCGGCGACCCCGCAGCCGCCGACCAGCTCGTCCAGCCCGATCCCGTCCACCTCGACGGCGAACGCGTCCGCCAGCCGCCGCCGGGCACCGGCCTCGTCGTCGAGCAGCGGATACACGGCCTGGACGGACGAGACGAGCCCCGCCTCGGCGGCCGCGCGTTCCACCACGTCCTGGGTGAGGCCCAGGTCCTCTCCCGTGGTCCAGAAGCTCTCGATGTACGGCCGCATGGTCCGCAGGTAGCGCACCAGGAGCCCGTACGCCTCCGGATCCCGGGGATCGCAGTCGATGCCTCCCTTGGCGCCGCCCAGGGGGACGTAGCGGGCCTCGGGTTCGTAGTGCAGCGCTTCCTTCATGCTCATGCCGCGGGCGAGTCCGGCGACCTCCTCCAGCGTGCAGCCCGGCCGCATCCGCAGCCCACCGCTGGACACGCCGCGTACCAGCCGGTCCACGACCAGGAAGCCCTGGCGGCCGGTGACGTGATCGGTCCAGGTGAGCGACAGGAAGGGGGTGGTCATGGGGTCTCCGCCAGGGGTGTGGGGCCGCGTGCCGCGCGCGGTTACTGAACGATGGGTCAGTATCAGAGGGAAGGCGGGGACATGTCAACGTACTGAATGAATGTTCAGCCGAGTGGCGACCCACAGGGGGCGCCCGGGGTTGTCGGAGGGGCCGACCATAATGGAAGACCTCACCGACTCCACCTGGAGGTACCGTGGCCGGTTTCCGTTTCCCGAGCTCCGGGCTGAGCGCCCTGCGGCCCGAGGCCTTCGGCGTGGATCCGAGCGGTGAGCGCATGGCGCGCATCCGCAGATCGCCGCACTTCAAGGACGGCATCTTCCAGAACCCCGGGGGTGTCGCCCGGACCCGTCCCTCCGGGTCGATGCTGGAGTTCGCCAAGGTCTTCTTCGACAAGGACACCCGGCCCCGCCGTGCCCCCAAGGGCACCGTGCCGGTGCATCCCACCACCTACGCCGACCTGGCCAAGCCACCCGCCGGCGGACTGCGCCTGACCTGGATGGGGCACTCCAGCATCCTCGCGGAGATGGACGGCCACCGGGTGCTGTTCGACCCGGTGTGGGGCGACCGCTGCTCCCCGTTCCCCTTCGCCGGGCCCAAGCGGCTGCACCCCGTGCCGCTGCCGCTCGCCGCGCTCGGCCCCGTCGACGTCGTCGTCATCTCGCACGACCACTACGACCACCTCGACATGCCCACGATCAAGGCGCTGGCCGGCACGGACACGATCTTCGCCGCACCGCTCGGCGTCGGCGCCCACCTCGAACACTGGGGCGTCTCCGCCGACCGGCTGCGCGAGCTGGACTGGCACGAGGCGACCAAGGTCGGCGGACTCACCCTCACCGCCACCCCGGCCCGCCACTTCTGTGGCCGCGGACTGCGCAACACCCAGCACACCCTCTGGGCGTCCTGGGCCGTCGCGTCGGACGAGCACCGGATCTACCACAGTGGTGACACCGGCTACTTCGAGGGCTTCAAGGACATCGGCGCCGATCACGGGCCGTTCGACGCCACGATGATCCAGGTCGGCGCCTACTCGGACTTCTGGCCCGACATCCACATGACGCCGGACGAGGGCGTCCGGGCCCATCTGGATCTGCAGGGCGGCGATCCGACCGTGGGTGCCCTGCTGCCGATCCACTGGGCCACCTTCAATCTGGCGCCGCATCCGTGGGCGGAGCCGGGGGAGTGGATGATGCGGGCCACGCACAAGGCCGGGGTCACACTGGCGGCCCCCCGCTGCGGCGAGCCCTTCGAGCCGGCCTCCCTGTCCCAGGTGACGCCGTGGTGGCGTGACGTGGCCGAGGCGCCCGCCGAGGGGTGGCCGGCATGGCCGCCGGTCCCCTCGGGTCCGGAGAGCGCGGCGGCCGTATAGCAGGGAGCCTCCGCGCGCCCCCAAGGCCCGGTTCACGCCGGGCGTGTGGGAGCGCGGCAGGGCGCGTGTTGGGCTGCGTGCGCCGATACGGCCCGTGACATGCCGGGGGCGCGGAACCGGGCGCGCGCGGCGCCGAACCGTCCCGGCCGGGGCGTAGGCGAGCGCGGAAACCTGAAGTCCACGAGGGGTGGGGGGGGGGGGGCGGGCGCCGCCCCCCCCCACACAGACGAGGCACGAAATACCTGAAGATAGCGCGAGTGCGTGCACGAGCCGCGCGGAGAGGGGCGCGGTCTCTCTGTGG
>NZ_JBHYJA010000007.1:239662-245390 GCF_042740355.1 Streptomyces sp. NPDC059010 | reverse complement strand
GCCCCCCCGGCGGGGCGGGGGCGTCCTCCCCCGCCCAACATTCAGGCGCCGGGGGGGGCGCCCACACCGCCCCCCCCCCCCCCGACTTTTCTTCGTGACCACTTCTGACCAGGTCTGATCGTTCGGGGACTCCATGCGGGCGAACGGTGCGGCCGGTTATCGGTCTGTCGTACGAGAGCTCATACCAGAGCGGGACGCTGCCTGCGGGACTTTGTCAACTGCCCACCGCACATGATGCGGAGGCGACTACTGTGAGTGTCCGTCGGGCGACACGGAGCCGAATTTCGTCGGTTCTGTCGACCGACATCGCGATGGCGCATGCCCCGGGTCGCGCAGACCGCGCGCACGCCCCAAGGCCCCGACCGACGGACCAGTACGAGGACTCCGATGTCTCAACTCCGCGCCCCGGCCGCACGCGCAGACCGCCGTGAGGGCGGGCGGCACGGGCGCCCTGCCACCCGCACCGCACCCGCGCTGCCCGAGACCCATATACGGCCCCAGTTGCTGCGTCTGGCCGTACTGCCGCCCATAGCGGTGGCTCTCAGCGCCTGCGCGGCCGTGCTGTTCGTCGTGCGCACCACCGGAGCAAGGCCGAGCCTCACCCTCTGGGCCGTGCTCACCGGTGCGGTCTCGGTGACCCTGGCCGGCATCCTGATCGCCGCGGTGGCCGCCAACCGCACCGCCAGGTCCGTGAGTGACCGCATCGGCGCACTGCGCCGCAGCAGCGCCCGCGGCGAAGCCGATCTGCGGGCCCTCGTCGAGACACTGCGGCGCGGCGACGGCCCCCCGAAGCGCAAGTCGCGCAGCGGTGCGCCCGAGGGCTCCGACGACTTCGAACTCCTCGCCGCCGATCTGGCCCGCGCCCACGACGGGGCCGTCACCGCCGTCGTCCAGGCCTCCCAGCTCTCCAGCCAGGCCGGCAGCGAACAGAAGCTGGAGGTCTTCGTCAACCTCGCCCGACGCCTCCAGTCACTCGTGCACCGTGAGATCTCGATCCTCGACGAGCTGGAGAACGAGATCGAGGACCCCGACCTGCTCAAGGGCCTCTTCCACGTGGACCACCTCGCCACCCGCATCCGACGCCACGCCGAGAACCTCGCCGTGCTCGGCGGCGCCGTCTCCCGCCGGCAGTGGAGCAACCCGGTCTCCATGACCGAGGTACTGCGCTCGGCGATCGCGGAGGTCGAGCAGTACTCGCGGGTCAAACTCGTGCCGCCGATCGACGGCACCCTGCGCGGGCACGCCGTCGCCGACGTCATCCACCTGCTGGCCGAACTCGTCGAGAACGCCACGGTGTTTTCCGCCCCGCACACCCAAGTGCTCCTGCGCGCCAACCTCGTGACCTCGGGGCTCGCCGTCGAGGTCGAGGACCGCGGCCTCGGCATGCCCGTCGCCGAGCAGAACCGTATGAACGCCCTGCTCGCCGATCCCGACCAGGTCAACGTCGCCAGCCTGCTGGCGGACGGGCGTATCGGGCTGTTCGTCGTGTCCCAGCTCGCAAAGCGGCACGGCATCCATGTGCGCCTCCAGACCAACATCTACGGCGGCGTCCAGGCCGTACTCGTCGTGCCGCAGGGGTTGTTGGGCACGGAGCCGGGGGATCGCGGAGGAGCGGGGCGGGCGTCGGAGTCGCAGGAAGCACCGGCTCAGGCACAGACGCTGACACAGGCGCAGGTGCCGACTCATGGCACGGCGGGGGCGTCCGTGCCGCCGCGCTCCCCGTCGCAGGCACGTCCGCACCCGACGACGGTTCCGCCGCAGCAGCATCGGCAGCCCCCGTCGGCCGCATCGGCGGGCGGGCAGCGCGGTGCGGCCGAGGCGTCGCCCGGCGCATCGAATCGGCAGCAGCAGCCGCAGACCGGCGTAAGGGGTACGGCCCCGCGGGCGAACGGCAACGGACCGGCCCCGCTGCCCATGCGCGGTACCGGCGAAGAGCGAGCCAACCCGGCCGAGGCCGTGCCCGGGATCAAGCCGGGCGAGCGTCGGATCGTCGCCGAGAACACCGTCGCACCGCCCACTCCGCGTGCCAGTTCCGTGCGCGGCACCATGGGCAAGCCCCAACTGCCGCGACGCCGCGCCCAGGAACACATCGCGCCCCAACTCCGTGACGGCCCCGCACCGCGTCAGGAATCCGAAGTCATCGCCGGCCATGACCCGGGGCTGATGGCCGCCTTCCAGCGGGGCATCGGGCTCGCCGAGACGCAGCAGCACATGGAGGCGGCGCACATGGAGGCGCCGCATGCGGACGCGGGGCATGTGGATGCGGCGCATGTGGATACAGGCCATGTGGGGGGCGGACATTTCGACGTCGGCCACCTGGACGCCGGGCGCATGGATGCTGGACACGGGGACTCCGGGCACATGGATTCCGGATCCATGGATGCTGAGCACATGGGCGGCGGCCACATGAGTGGCGAGCACATGGATGCGAGGCAGAGGCATACAGGCGCAGGCCACATGGACGCGCCGCACACCACATCGGGCCGCGAGACACAGTCGACGTCAGGCCACATGGCGTCGGGCCACACGTCCTCGGGCTACACCACGTCTGTCCACATGGGTTGGGGTCGCCAGGACGCGGGCCACATGGACGCGGGCCACATGGACGCGGGCCACATGGACTCGTCCCACACCCCCGCCACCCCGACCAGCACCACGCACTCGACCACACCCCCCTACACCCACTCACCCCACACGACCTCCGACACCACGTCACCCACCCCGGACCCGACCCGCTCGGCCCCCACGCCCCCCGAGACCACCCGCCTGGAGTCCATGCGCCCGGCGTCGATCCGGCTGGAGCCGACGAACTTCGACACGGGGCGCCCGCAACCCCCACGTCTGCACCCGACCTCCCTGGATGCACTCCACACGGATGCACTCCACACAGACGTGACCCCCATGACCACCCGTCCGCCCCTGGACGTTTCCCCCATGGACCGGGCCCACATGACCGAGACGCACCCCGGGCCCGCGTCCCCGCCCCGTGATGTGCGCGGTGGGCGGGACGGCGGGTCCGGGTACGGCACCGACCACACCACCCGGCACGACGGGAGCGCACCAGCCGGATGACCACGTCCCTGACCAGCTCGAAGTCCGCCTGGACGACCACCCCCGTCTCCAGCGCTCCCGCAGACCTTCGTACCTCAAGGAGTCGATCCATCATGGCGAGCGAAGCGCCGACCGCTCATGTCTCCGATCTCGACTGGCTGATGAGCGGCCTCGTGCAGCGCGTACCGCACACGACCAGTGCGGTACTCCTCTCCTGCGACGGGCTCGTGAAGTCGGTTCACGGCCTCGACCCGGACAGTGCCGACCACATGGCCGCCCTGGCCTCCGGTCTGTACTCCCTCGGCCGCAGCGCCGGAATCCGCTTCGGCGACGGCGGGGACGTGCGCCAGGTCGTCGTCGAGCTCGACTCGACACTGCTGTTCGTGACCACGGCGGGATCCGGCACCTGCCTCGCCGTGCTGGCCGGCCGCGAGGCCGACGCGGCCGTCCTCGGCTACGAGATGGCGATGCTGGTCAAGAGCGTCCGCCCGTACCTGATCACGGCTCCCCGTCAGCACTCCGTCGAACCCTCGGCGATGAGGCCTTGAACGTGACGGCGGCCGGCGACGGGCCCTGGCTCGATGACGCGGCCGGACGGCTGGTGCGCCCTTTCACGGTCAGCAACGGCCGTACCAGGCCCACCATCGCGCTCGACCTGATGTCGCAGGTGATGGCCACCGGGGCGACCCCCCTCGGCTACCTCGGCCCAGAGCACGAGCAGGCACTCGACCTGTGCCGCGCCCCCGTCTCGGTCGCCGAGGTCGCCGCCCACCTGAAGCTGCCGGCGGCGGTCACCAAGGTGCTGCTGTCGGACCTCGTCGACGGCGGAGCGCTCACCACCAAGCCCCCCGAGTTCCACCACAACCCGACTGACCGGGCCCTTCTGGAGGCAGTGCTCGATGGACTACGACGACAGCTCTGACCCCTTCCCCACCGCACTGAAGATCTTGGTGGCGGGAGGGTTCGGGGTCGGCAAGACGACCTTCGTCGGTGCGGTGAGCGAGATCGCGCCGCTCAGTACGGAGGAACTGCTCACCACGGTCAGCGCCGCGACCGACAGCCTCGAAGGGGTGGAGAACAAGATCGAGACGACCGTGGCCATGGACTTCGGCCGCATCACGCTCGATCCGGAACATGTCCTGTACCTGTTCGGCACGCCCGGACAGGAACGGTTCTGGTTCATGTGGGACGAGCTCTCGGAGGGTGCGCTCGGCGCGGTCATCCTCGCCGACACCCGGCGCCTGGAGGACTGCTTCGCGGCCGTCGACTTCTTCGAGCAGCGCGGCCTCGGCTTCATCGTCGCGATCAACGAGTTCGACGGCTCGTACCGGTACGACCCCGAGGAGGTACGCGCCGCCATCGACCTCGACCCGGAGATCCCCATCGTCCGCTGCGACGCCCGGATCTCCAGCTCCGGTGTGCAGACCCTGCTGACCCTCGTACGGCACCTCATCGCCCACACCCCGGCAGCCGCGCCGAGCCACGGCGCCCACATGTGACACCCGCACACACCACGACGGAGCCGCATATGACCCACGCCCACAGCGACGGAATCCGCCCATGAGCTACGGCCCACCCCGCCCGGTCGCTCGTCTGCTGCTCACCCCCGAGGACAAGGAGGCTCCCGCTCGTGCACAGCGGCTGTTCAGTCTGAGGCTGGGGGAGAGCCCCGACCCGGCCCTGGACGGCTTCGCGGAGCAGCTCGCCGAGCTCACCGGGGCGCCGTACGCCATGGTCAACTTCATGGGCGAGAACCGGCAGTTCTTCGCCGGCCTGCATGTGCGGCCCACAGTGCGCCTCACACGGGCCGACGACACCAAGCCGGAGCTGGGGCGCCATATGGAACGTGACCATGGGTTCTGCCCCCATGTGGTCGTCCGACGCAAGGCGCTGGTGCTGGAGGACGTCCGCGACTATCCGAGGTTCGCGGGCAACCCGATCGTCGACGAGTTCGGTATCCGGTCCTATCTGGGCGCGCCGCTCATCGACTCCACGGGGATGGCGCTGGGCACGGTGTGTGTCGTCGACGTGGAGCCGCGGCCGTGGGGGAGGCCGGGGCTGGACACCATCAAGGCGTCGGCGGCGGAACTGGTGGTGAGGCTGGAGAGGCGGGCGGCGGACGGGCTGCCGATGCTCTGACGGCGCACTGACAGCGAGGCTCCGGGTCGCCGGCGCGACAGGGCGCGGGTCCTCGATGGCGACGGGGAGCGGCTGCGGCGGCTGTTCGATGCGACGACGTCAGGGTGAAGGACACGCGTGCGAGGCGGCACGGGCGGTGGTGGCCCAAAAGGAGGGCCAGGTGATGTTCGCCGAGCTGTGCAACAGCACTCAGCGCCTGCCCCCCGGTGGAGCAGCTGCCTGGCCCTGCTGGGCGCCCGCTGAGCGTCAGCGCCTAGAAGCCGCGCCACACGTTGTCGAACGCGGCGTCCTCGATCACCCGCCGCTGCCGTACGGCTTCGAGTTCCATCACCGCGTCGCCGACGGCGGCCAGCACGGTCGTGACGGTGTCGTCGGCGAGGTTCTCGGTGCTGTCGGCCGACTCGTCGTGGATCCCTGCGGTGTCCGCCAGGGCGACGAGGAGCGGTTCGCGTGCTCCCCACCGCTCGGCGGCCCGCGTCCGGGCCCCCCCCTCGACCGCCCCCCGCCCCCCCGGCCCCCGCGGCAGGCCCCGGGCCCC
>NZ_JBHYJA010000007.1:233656-239652 GCF_042740355.1 Streptomyces sp. NPDC059010 | reverse complement strand
CCACACCGTTTATCTACAGTTGGTGTGCGGGGGGTCGGTTCTGTTTTTTATCGGCGCCGGGGGGCCGGGGGCCGGCCCCCCGAGTCGACCGGCACCGTCCGCCCGGTCCGCAGCGGAATCCGGCGGCCCCGCGGCCGGGCCGTGAGGCCCATTCGCTCCAGATCCGCGACATAGGCCGCGGACAGCCCGCGGCCCCGGCGCCAGAGCCAGTCCTCGACCGACTCGTACGGCTCCTTCCGGATGAGTGAGGAGACGGCCTCGTCCAGCAGATGGTCGCCCGTCGGGGCCTGGGCGCTGGGTGCGATGAGGTCATCGTCCAGGACGAGGGCATGGGCCTCGATGAGGTCGAACACCTCGGCCGCCGCGAGTGCGAGTGACAGATCGCCCTGCTCCACCGGGTGGTCCGGCGCCAGGTCCAGGGCGACGATCGCGAGGTCCCGTGCGGTGGTCATGAGCGGCTCCAGTCATTCGGCCGAGTGCGGGGCGAGGTCATCGCGACCGGCCTCGGCGGTCCGGGCGTCCTGCGTCGATTCTCGCTGCGGTTCGGGCCCGCTGGGGTGTACTACGACCATGTGGTGCGGGAAGCCGATCCGCAGCACGGCATCTGCCATGGCAGCGGTGAGCACCACGAGGGCCGCGGTGAGCAGGGCCGGCCGGTAGCCGTGGTGCAGCAGCGGGGGGAAGTGGTGGCGCTGGAGCCGGAGCTGATCGCGTATTTCGAGGGTGGCCGGCGGGGGTGACGGGGCGCGTGCGGAGGGCGTGAAGGAAAGCTGTGGCGCCGCTTAAGAAAACCTCGATGGACCGGGGCGCCGCCGTACGGCAGATTGCAGTGCGATTCCACCCCTCTCCCCGACCACGGGCCGTTCAGGCATGCCCGCGGCCGGGTCTCACCCTCAGGAGCCGTTGCGTTGAAGGCGCTGGTCAAGGAGAAGGCGGAGCCCGGGCTCTGGCTCGCGGACGTCCCGGAACCGGCCGTCGGACCCGGCGACGTACTGATCAAGGTGCTGCGCACCGGCATCTGCGGCACCGATCTGCACATCCGGTCCTGGGACGGCTGGGCGCAGCAGGCGATCCGTACCCCGCTCGTGGTCGGACACGAGTTCGTCGGCGAGGTCGTGGAGACCGGCCGGGACGTCACCGACATCAACCCCGGCGACCGGGTCAGCGGCGAGGGCCATCTGGTGTGCGGCAAGTGCCGCAATTGTCTGGCCGGGCGGCGTCATCTGTGCCGTGCCACGGTCGGCCTCGGCGTCGGACGGGACGGGGCCTTCGCCGAGTACGTGGCCCTGCCCGCCGGCAATGTGTGGGTGCACCGTGTGCCCGTCGACCTCGATGTGGCCGCGATCTTCGACCCGTTCGGCAACGCCGTGCACACCGCGCTGTCGTTCCCGCTGGTCGGCGAGGACGTCCTGATCACCGGTGCCGGTCCGATCGGCCTGATGGCGGCGGCCGTGGCCCGGCACGCGGGGGCCCGTAACGTCGTGATCACCGATGTGAGCGAGGAGCGGCTGGAGCTGGCCCGCAAGGTGGGCGTGAGCCTCGCGCTGAACGTGTCGCGGGCGAGCATCGCCGACGGACAGCGCGAACTGGGCCTGCGCGAGGGCTTCGACATCGGCCTGGAGATGTCCGGCCGCCCCGAGGCCATGCGCGACATGATCGCCAACATGACGCACGGCGGCCGTATCGCCATGCTCGGCCTGCCCGCCGAGGAGTTCTCCGTCGACTGGGCCCGGATCGTCACCTCGATGATCACCGTCAAGGGCATCTACGGCCGCGAGATGTTCGAGACCTGGTACGCGATGTCCGTGCTGCTGGAAGGCGGCCTCGACCTCGCGCCCGTGATCACCGGCCGATACGGGTACCGCGACTTCGAGGCGGCGTTCGCCGACGCGGCGAGCGGCCGTGGCGGCAAGGTCATCCTCGACTGGACCGCGTAACACCGCGCGACACCGCGTAGCACCGCGTAATGTCGCGCCGTCCATCGTGCGACTCACCGCGTAAGTCCTCTGCATCCCTGGGAGCTTTGAGATGTTCGACTCCGTGCGCGACGACCTGCGCACCACCCTCGACGAGATCCGCGCCGCCGGCCTGCACAAGCCCGAGCGCGTGATCGACACCCCGCAGTCCGCGACTGTGAACGTCAGCGCGGGCGGCCGCCCCGGCGAGGTCCTCAACTTCTGTGCGAACAACTACCTCGGCCTCGCCGACCACCCCGAGGTCGTCGCCGCCGCCCACGAGGCCCTGGACCGCTGGGGCTACGGCATGGCGTCGGTCCGCTTCATCTGCGGCACGCAGGAGGTGCACAAGGAGCTGGAGGCCCGCCTGTCGGCGTTCCTCGGCCAGGAGGACACGATCCTCTACTCCTCCTGCTTCGACGCCAACGGCGGTGTCTTCGAGACCCTGCTCGGCCCGGAGGACGCGGTGATCTCCGACGCCCTCAACCATGCGTCGATCATCGACGGCATCCGCCTGTCCAAGGCCCGCCGCTTCCGCTACGCCAACCGCGACATGGCCGATCTGGAACGGCAGTTGAAGGAGGCCGCGGGCGCGCGACGCAAGCTGATCGTCACCGACGGCGTCTTCTCCATGGACGGCTATCTGGCCCCGCTGCGCGAGATCTGCGACCTCGCCGACCGCTACGACGCCATGGTCATGGTCGACGACTCGCACGCCGTCGGCTTCGTCGGCCCCGGCGGCCGGGGCACCCCCGAGCTGCACGGCGTCATGGACCGCGTCGACATCATCACCGGCACCCTCGGCAAGGCCCTCGGCGGCGCGTCCGGCGGCTATGTGGCGGCCCGCGCCGAGATCGTCGCCCTGCTGCGCCAGCGCTCGCGGCCGTACCTGTTCTCGAACACCCTGGCCCCGGTGATCGCGGCGGCTTCCCTCAAGGTCATCGACCTGCTGGAGTCGGCCGACGAGCTGCGGGTGCGGCTGGCCGAGAACACGGCGCTGTTCCGTCGCCGGATGACCGAGGAGGGCTTCGAGGTCCTCCCCGGCGAACACGCCATCGCGCCCGTGATGATCGGCGACGCGGCGAAGGCGGGCCGGCTGGCGGAGCTGCTGCTGGAGCGGGGCGTGTACGTGATCGGCTTCTCGTACCCGGTGGTGCCGCAGGGCCAGGCCCGGATCCGCGTCCAGCTGTCCGCCGCGCACTCCACGGACGACGTCAACCGTGCCGTGGACGCCTTCGTGGCGGCGCGGGCGGAGCTGGAGGGCTGAGCCCGACCACACGGGGGCATTTGAGACAATCGATCTCGTGATCGAAGCGCGGCGGCTCCACATCCTCCGTGCGGTGGCCGACCATCGCACGGTGACGGCGGCTGCCGCCGCGCTGTATCTGACCCCGTCGGCGGTCTCCCAGCAGCTCGCCGCGCTGGAGCAGGAGACCGGGCACCGGCTGGTCGAGCGCAGCGCCAAGGGCGTACGGCTGACCCCGGCCGGCGAGATCCTGCTCGGCCACACCAACGCGGTGCTGGCCCAGCTGGAACGGGCGGAGGCCGAGCTCGCGGCATACAGCTCCGGCGCGGCCGGCACGGTCACCGTCGCCTCCTTCGCGACCGGCATCGCCCAGGTCGTCGCCCCGGCGGTGGCCCGCCTCGGCGTGTCGGCGCCGGGCATCCGCATCCGGGTCCAGGACGCGGAGGGCGATGCGAGCCTGCCGATGGTGCTGGACCGGCAGGTGGATGTGGCGGTCGCCGTCGAGTACCGCGGGGCGCCGCCCGCCGACGACCCGCGCCTGACCCACGTACCGCTGTACGCCGAGCCGTTCGACGCGGTCGTCCCGGTCGCCCACCGTCTGGCGGACAGCGCCGAGATCCCCCTCGCCGACCTGGCCAAGGACTCGTGGATCGGCCCGTACCCAGGCAACCCCTGCCACGAGGTGGTCGTCCTGGCCTGCGAGAACGCCGGCTTCCAGCCTCGCCTCGAACACTCGTCGGACGACTTCCGTGCGGTGGTCGCGCTCGCCTCGGCCGACGCCGGGGTGGCCCTCGTGCCGCGCTCGGCGCTGCGCGGCATGGACCTCACGGGGGTCGTCGTACGGCCGGTGGACGGCGTGGCGCCCACCCGCCGGGTCTTCGCGGCCGTCCGCAGGGGCGCCGAGGAGCATCCGCTGATCAAGCCGGTGCTGAAGGCGCTCGGGGAGGCGGCGGGGTAGTGAGCCGCCCGTAACACGGCTGTTTCACATATGGGATAGCGTCCCGGATATGAAACAGAAGAGTTCGGACGTTCCCACGGTCCCGGACCCGGTCGACGCCCGTCTGGGCATCCGCCTGGCCGAGCTGCGGGCCGAACGCGGCTGGTCCCTGGGGGAGTTGGCGGACCGCAGTGGTGTCAGCCGTTCGACCCTGTCCCGCGCCGAGCGCGCGGAGATCAGCCCCACCGCCTCACTGCTGAACCGTCTGTGCCATGTCTACGGCCGGACCATGTCCCAGCTGCTCAGCGAGGTCGAGTCCGAGCCCGCGCTGGTGGTGCGGTCGGCCGAGCAGCCGGTGTGGGAGGACCGTTCCGCCGGTTTCGTACGACGGTCCGTGTCGCCGCCGCACGCCGGGCTCCGCGGCGAGCTCGTCGAGGGACGCCTCACGGCGGGCGCCGACATCGCCTACGACCGGCCGCCCGTGCCGGGCCTGGAGCAGCACATCTGGGTGCTGGAAGGAGAGCTCGACGTGACGGTGCAGGAGGTCGAGCACCATCTCGGTGCCGGGGACTGTCTGCGGATGCGGGTGTGGGGGACGACGCGGTTCCGGTGCGCGGGGCCCGGGCCGGTGCGCTACGTGCTGGCGGTGGTGCAGCCGTGATCGTGGCGCGCCTGGACCAGGCCCAACTGCTGGACCGGACAGGGGAGTTGGCCGACCTCCTGATGGACACCGTGGAGGACGGCGCCTCCGTCGGATTCCTCGCACCCCTCGACCGTACGGCGGCCATCGCCTGGTGGGAGGAGCGCGCGGCCGCCGTCGCCGCCGGGCGACTGACGGTGTGGGCGGCCCATGAGGGGCGGCGGGTGCTCGGCACGGTCAGCCTGGCCTTCCCCGACAAGCCCAACAGCCGTCACCGGGCCGAGCTGGTCAAGCTGATGGTGCACCGGGAGGCCCGGGGGCGGGGGCTCGGCCGCAGACTGCTCGCGACCGCGGAGGACGCGGCGATCGGCGCGGGAGTCACCCTCCTGCACCTTGACACCGAGACCGACAGCCTCGCCGAGCGGCTGTACGGGTCGGCCGGCTGGACGCGGGCCGGGGTGATCCCCGACTTCGCGGCGAGCCCGGCCGGAGTGCTGCGGCCGACGACCATCTACTACAAGTACGTCGGGCCAACTCCTGTGCGGACGTTGGTGTAACCGCTCTCACCAGGTGGTTGTCAGTGGCAGCCGCTACGGTGCCTTGCATGCAGGATGCCGAAGACGTACGCCGTATCGCCCTCTCTCTGCCCGACACGACGGAGAAGATCGCCTGGAGCATGCCCACGTTCAGGGTCGCGGGCAAGATGTTCGCCACGCTGCCCGAGGAGGAGACCTCCATCGCGGTGCGCTGCCCCAAGGAGGAGCGCGACGAACTGGTCCTGGCCGAGCCGGAGAAGTTCTGGATCGCCGACCACGAGGCGCAGTTCGCCTGGGTGCGGGTCCGGCTCACCGCCCTGGAGGACGAGGCCGAACTGCGCGACATTCTCGCAGACTCCTGGCGCCAGGCGGCCCCGACCCGTCTGCTGGACGCCTATCCCGAGTTGGGCCTGCCGACCGGAGAGGGACCCACGCGCGGCGCGTAAAGGAGTGCGCGACCACCGACCCGAGTGCGGTATTGTTTTCCTGCACGTTCGGCCGGGGGAAACCCCAGGTCAGACGGGCATCGGGACGTGGCGCAGCTTGGTAGCGCACTTGACTGGGGGTCAAGGGGTCGCAGGTTCAAATCCTGTCGTCCCGACTGGAGACAGTCGCAGATCAGGGCCGGTTTCGGAGGCATCCGAAACCGGCGCTTGATGAGTCTAGGGGGGCCGGTGGGGTC
>NZ_JBHYJA010000007.1:231037-233646 GCF_042740355.1 Streptomyces sp. NPDC059010 | reverse complement strand
TAGGGGGGGGCAGGGGGGCGCTGTTACAAACCGGGGCGCCCCCCCGGCCCACCTACGACGCTCCGGCCCGTTGGGGCGGCAACCGTAACCGGCCCCTTGATCATTCTTGGGGGCCAGTTGGGGACCGGCGCCCTTGACCGGGGCCAGCGGGGAACCTTGCGGGCCCGCTTGCCCCGGGTGTGGTCTGGCGCCGTACGGTCCAGATCCACTGGCTGGTGTCGATGTCCCCGACGCGGCAGCCTGAGATCTCGCCGATCCGTGCGGCAATGGACGCGGCGAAGACGACCACATCTCCCCGGCCGCGGTACCGGTCGTGGGAGGCGGCCGCGCGAGCGTCGGCCAGCGCGACGAGGGTCTCCCAGTCGGGCAGGGCCGGCGCGCGTGGCTCTTGATGATGCCGTCACGGACCGCCTGCTCCATGACGCCGACCAGCGCAGCGATCGAGTTCTTCACCGTCGAGCGGCTGTGCTCGTCGGCGATCCTTCTCCGTCGAGGCGGCGATCCACGCGCGGAGACCGCGCATTCGGCAATGGCGCTAATTCGGCTTCAGCAGCGCTTCGCATCCCGGCATGCTCTGGGTGCCCAGACGCCAGGGCCGATCGCCCGGTCGAGCAGGCGTCGGGCATGACGGGGTGGGGGACCTTTCGAGGACTACTGAGGACTGTTGAAAGCAGCAAGGACATTTCCCCTGTACGCCGCTGGGGCGGTTATTGGGTCCCGGCTGCGGTCTGGCTGATTCGGCGATCGAGGCAAAAGGGCGCCGCCCTTTGACCGAACACCGGCCATCACGGCCGCGAAGCAATGCGCACGGCTGCGAGATTGGAATTCAACTTCCTATTGTCAGGAGCAGGTCATGAACAGAACGCGTCATCGCACCGCGGCACTTGCGGCCACGGCGTGCGGTTTCACTCTGTGCCTCACGGGCGCGGCCCTCGCGGCCGGCGCACCGACGCCGCACCTTTTCGCCACGACGTTGGTGAACAAGACCGGCACCACCATCACGGTCACCGCCGGAGTCGGACGGGGCAACACGATCAGTGTCTGGCAGTCGGGCGGCAGCATCAGAATCAGAGACACCGGAGACACGGTCGCACCGTCCGGCGACTGCACCGCCATCAGCACCACCGAAGTCGCCTGTAGGGCCGCCGACACCACCGAACTCGTGGTCAACGCCGGCGACCAGGACGACAACGTCTCCTCCTCTCTGCCGGCCCTCGGCGTCACGCTCATCGGCGGTGCCGGCAACGACAACCTCTACGGCGGATCCGCCAACGACACCCTCGAAGGCGACGAGGGATCCGACTTCCTCTCCGGCGGTGCAGGCAACGACACGCTGACCGGGGGAGCCGACGCGGACAGGATCTTCGGCGGCTCCGGCAACGACTCCATCGAGGGACGCGGCGGCTCGGACATCGTGGACGGCGGTGCCGGCAACGACGTGATCTACGGCGGCGGCGGCAACGAGCAGATCGTCGCCGGCACCGGCAACGACTACGCCGAGGGCGGCAACGGCCGGGACACGATCGACGCCGTGGACAACGTCAGCGGCAACGACTACGTCGAAGGCGGCCCGGACGTGGACGACTGCCGCGCCGACTTGGGCGACAACGTCAGCGGATGCCCCTGACCAGCGCGAGTGAACAGCACGCCAGTCCCGTACACGGCGAGACAACACGAAAGGCGGGCACCGATGAGAACACGAAGCATCTGCACCACGGTGGTGGCGATCGGCGCACTCACCTGCGCCCCGCTGACCGCGGCCTCCGCCGCGCCCGGTGCGGCCCCCGGCGGAAGCCTGGCCGGCACCACGGTCGTACAGGAGGTGGGCGAGACTCTGGTCGTCACGGCCGACCAGGGTGTGGCCAACGACATCACCATCCGGCGTCAGGGCAACGTCGTCGTGGTGACGGACACCGGGGACACCGTGGCCGCCGTCGCCCCGTGCCAGTCGACGGGGACGCACACGGCACAGTGTCCGCTGCCCGTCACGTCGATACGGGTCAACGCCGACGACGCCGATGACAGCATCACCATCTCCCCGAACCTGGAGGCCGCCGGAACAGTGTTCGGCGGTGCGGGTGACGACCGGCTCAACGGCGGCCCCCGGGCGGACCGGCTCGTCGGCGACGACCCGGCCGCCACCGGGCTGCGGGCGACGCCGGGCAACGACACCATCAACGGCGGCCCCGGCAACGACACGATCTCCGGGCTGGCCGGCAACGACACCATCAACGGCAACGCCGGCAACGACACCCTCAACGGCGACGACGGCAACGACACCCTCGGGGGCGACCAGGGCAACGACACCCTCACCGGGGGCAGCGGCAACGACACGCACAACGGCGCCGAGGGCAACGACACCCTCAACGCCGTGGACAACGTGATAGCCAACGACAGCCTCGACGGCGGCCTCGGCTTCGACACCTGCAACCGTGACACCGGCGACACGGCCATCAACTGCCCCTGATCAACCGCCCGTCATACAGCAGGACGGGCCGGAGGCGGGGGGGGGGGGGGGGGGCGGCGCGGGGCGGGCGCGGCCCCTGCGGCCCCCCCGCGCGGGTGCGGCCGCCCCCCCCCCCGCGGCCCGGGCGCGGGCGCCGCCGCGG
>NZ_JBHYJA010000007.1:40002-231027 GCF_042740355.1 Streptomyces sp. NPDC059010 | reverse complement strand
CCTTAACACCCCCCACTAAAACCGCGGGCGGGGCGCGCGCCCCCCCCGCCCCGCGGTCCGGCGGCCCCCGCGGCAGGATGACGGCCGAAGTGCAGCGAGTGCCGCCGCCCGCGCTCCGTCATCGTGGCTTGCGGCGCAGGACCTTCGCCCCGTGCCAGTGGCACACGTTGAGAGCGAAGTGGAGGTCGAAAGCGTCGGCGTCCAGGTCGAGGTGGTGGTCGTCGACGGCCCGCTGGACACGGTAGTGGACGGTGTTGCGGTGGACCATCAGCTGGTCCGCGGTGGCGGCGTAGCTGCGATTGGTGGCGAGGAAGACGCGCAGCGTCTCGCGGACGAGTTCGCAGCGGGCGTCGTCCACGGCGAGGTCGCCGAGGGTGTCGGAGACGAAGTCGGCCAGTTCGCGAGGCTCGTCGACCAGCAGGGCGACGGGTGCGACACGGGCGAAGGCGACCACGCGAGGGGCACTGGGCCCCGCGGAGAGGGCGAGGGCCTTGGCGCGGGCGGCGGCGCGTGTGCTGCGGCGGAAGCCGTCGAGTCCCGGGCGGACGATGCCGAGGGCGGCCCGTACCGGGAGCGCGGCGTCGGCCAGTTCGGCGGCGATCGTGTCGGGGTCGACGCGGCAGTCGGGCCTGACGGCCAGCCAGATCCGGGCGTGGGCCTCGTCGGTGTGCACTAGCAGGGGGCGGCCCTGGGCGCGCAGGAGGGTGTGCAGCAGTGAGGTCAGCCGGTCGAAGACGGTGGCGGTGTCGGGGGCCTCCTCGGTGTCGCGGCGCCACGCCTCGATGGCCAGGTGGCTGCCGGACAGCGGGTAGTCGAGGGCGGTCTCGGCCTGCCGCGGATCGACCCGTGGGTTGTCCAGGAGCTGGCCCACCCAGTACTGACGCAGCACTCCGCGGGTCTCCACCCAGCGTTCGCGTTCCTCCTCGTAGGCGCGGCCGATCTGGTCGCAGACCCGGTCCAGATAGGCGGAGGTGAGGTGGACGAGGGCGATGACGGTACCGGCCGGGTCCGGCAGCCCGAGGCGGACCGCCTCCCCGAGGACCAGGTCCAGGCTCTGCGCATGGCCCAGGCGGTAGGCGCGCAGCAGGGCCGAGAGCGGAACGTCGCGCTGGGCCAGCCGGCGTGCGTAGGAGACGGCCGAGGCGGGGGCGTCCACCGTCAGCGGATCGATCCGGTTGATGATCACATGCAGGGCGGTCACGATGTTCTCGGTGATGCTGGCTTCCAGGAGCCCGTGCAGCGGCTCGTCGTGTTCCAGCTGGGATATCTCCGCCTCGGTGGTGGCGACCAGCTTGGCGATGAACTCGTCCCGGTTCGCCTGCACCACCTGGGCCGCGAGGACGACCGGATCGGGCGCCCCGTCCGCCGGCTGTTGCTCGGTGCCGTTCACCGGGCCAGGTACCGCAGCGCGGAGCGGGCGGCGTTGGCACCGCACATGCCGTGCACGCCGGCCCCGGGTGGGGTGGCCGCCGAGCACAGGTAGACGCCTGGGATGCCGGTGCTGTAGGGGTCGGCGGCCAGGCGGGGGCGCAGCGTGACCTGCCGTGCGGTGTTGGCGCCGGCGACGATGTCGCCCCCGATGAAGTTGGCGTTGTAGCGGGCCAGTTCGGTGGTCGAGCGCACCGCCTGCCCCACGATCCGTTCCCGGAAGCCCGGCGCGAACCGCTCGATCTGGCGCAGCACCGCCTCGGTGGCGTCACCGGGGTGAGCGTGCGGGACGTGCGCGTACGCCCACACCGGGTGGATGTCGTCGCGGGAGCGGCCGGGGTCGGCCAGGTACTGCTGGCCGACCAGGACGAACGGCCGCTCGGGCATCCGCCCGCCGGCGGTCTGCGCCTCCGTGCGGACGACCTCCTCCAGGGTGCCGCCCAGGTGCACGGTGCCGGCGCGACGGCATGCCTCATGGGTCCAGGGGATGCCCTCCTGGACGGCGAGGTCCACCTTGAACGCCGCCGGGCCGTGCCGCCAGCCGCGGTAGGCCCGGCGCACCCGGCCGGGCAGCCGGTCGCCGCAGATGCGTGCCGCGGCGCCGGGCGCGGTGTCGAGCATGACGATCCGGGCGGGGGCGAGTTGGGCCAGGGAGTCGACCCGCACGCCCGTCTCGATGGTCCCGCCGAGCTGGGTGAGGAGGGCGGCCAGCGCATCGGTGATGGTCCGTGATCCGCCGCGGGCGACCGGCCAGCCGAAGCGGTGGGCGGCGCCGATGATCATCAGCCCGACCGCGGAACTGGCCGGCCCGGTCAGTGGATACATCAGATGCGCCGCCGCTCCCGCGAACAGTGCCCTCGCTTCCTCGGTGTGCCAGCGCCGGGCCACCGCCGTGGCCGGCTGCAGCGCCCGCAGCCCGAAGCGGGCCAGTGCCACCGGGTGGGCGGGCAGATGGGGAACCGGGCGCAGCACATCCTCGGTGAGTGCGTCGAAGTCGGCGGCCAGCGGAGCGAACAGCCGCTGCCAGGCCGGGCCGTCCGCGCCGAGCCCGCGCACCGTCGCCTCCATGGAGCGGACCAGCACCCCGGCCCGTCCGCCGTCCAGCGGGTGGGCCAGATCGACCTCGGGCCACGCCCACTCGACGCCGTACCGCTCCAGGCCGAGGGTGCGCAGGAACGGCGAGGCGACGCCCAGCGGGTGGACCGCGGAGCAGTGGTCGTGCAGCAGTCCGGGCAGGGTCAGCTCGCTGCTGCGGGTGCCGCCGCCGATCTCGTCGGCGGCTTCCAGGACGGTCACCTTCAGACCTCGCTGGGCCAGGGCGACGGCGGCGGCCAGCCCGTTCGGGCCGGCCCCCACCACGATCGCGTCACTCATGCGCGGCCGCCACCTCGGTCGCAGGTCGCGATGGACCGACGGGCTCGACGGGGATCGCGGGCGTCTCGTCGTCGAGCCAGGGCTGGCGCACCACCATCTCCCGTACGTCCACGTAGCCCTCCTCGATCTGGCCGGTCGCCGCGTCCACGATGCGGTAGTGCTGGCGCTGTCGGTGTGTCGGCTGGGATTCGAGCAGGACGACGCGCAGGTCGCCCGGCGCGAACCCGCACCGCTGCTGTACCGCGGCCAGCAGCTGCTCGTCGTGCAGATGGCCGTCGCCGAAGTTCCAGCCGAGGACCGCTCCCGCCACCATCTCGCCCTCCCGCACATCGTAGGACTCCACGTCGTCCACGGCCCGCGGCAGCAGTCCGACCAGCGCCCGGCCGTGGCTGTGCATCGCGCGCCAGGCCAGCCCCTGGTGCAGCACCAGCTCGGCGGCCTCGGGGCCGTACAGGCGGGTGAGCTGGTCGACGGGCAGAGCGGACGCCTTGACGATGTGCTCGTTGAGCCGGTGCTCGGTGCCCTTGCGGAAGCACCACAGGCTGGTGGCCCAGTTGCCGGCGTAGTAGCGCATCGAGGGCAGGAAGGACACCAGGTCGGGTCGGACGTGGCCGAGCACCGGGACCACCACCAGGCTCAGCGCCAGTACGGCGGCCAGGAGCGTGGAGTGCAGGGCGAAGGCGCCGACGGCGGCGTCGTGGCCGAAGAGGACGAGCGCCGAGTAGATGAAGAAGACGTTCCACTCCAGCGGTACGCCCATCGGGAAGGTCGACATGATGTGCAGATGGAAGACGACCATCACGGTCAGGGCGATCGTGGTGACGGGCCCGCCGTCGGACAGCACCAGGACCAGAGGCACCACGTACTCGATGAACGTGCCGCCGTGCGCGGCCGCGGAGGCGAGAGCGGACGGCCTGAGATCGTCGGGGTAGTTGCGGTACAGCCGGCGCTTGAACCACGCCGGGCGCAGCGGGCTGTTGCTGATCATCACCGCCACCACGAACGGGAAGTGGCGGTTGAGCTTGGAGGAGGCGGCGCCCCACCACAGGGCGAGCATGACCAGTTTCAGCGCGGCGGTCTGGTCTGCCACCGGAAAGAGGAAGACCAGCAGCGTCAGCCCGTAGTGCTCCGCGCGGGCGGCGAGGAAGACGGTCTTGTCGCGCAGCCCGAGCAGTGCGAGCAGCGCCGCGAGGACGGCGACCCGCCATGGCGCGAGCACCCCGCCCGCCTCGGCGTCGCCCGGCGTGAACAGCAGCCACACCGCCGCGCCCAACACCGCGGCGTACAGCGCCACATCGGCGGACGTCCGCCGCGTCCCGGAGGTGAACGGGATCCTGGTCGGCCACGGAGGAAGCCGTACCGTGCTCGGGCGCAGCCAGTGCAGGAAGGCGCCGACCGGCGGCAGGAAGTGCGAGCTGAGCGGGCCTGAGCCGCAGCCGAGGCCCAGGACCTCGTACAACAGCGTCCAGACGACGAGTTTCTGATAGACGATCGGCTCCGTCCACCAGGAACCGAAGTCCGCGATGCCGCCGACGCCGGGCGTCGCGGAGACGACCGCGATGCCGCCGAGCGCGTACGCGGTGATCTTCACCAGGTACAGCAGGTGCACGACGCCGGGGGTGCCGAAGCCGTGCATGGCCCAGTGCTGAGCCAGCGGCCTGATGCGCTGGTGGTAGGGGCGGGTGCGCCACTGCCGTACGTCGATGTCCGCGGTGTTCGGTGCGAGGAACCCCATGACTGCCTCCCGTTCCCGTTCAGCCGGCGATGGTGAGGGCGCCGGTGCCTGCGGTGGTCCTGGCCCGCAGTGCGGGTTTGTCCGTCTTGCCGACGGGGTTCCTCGGCAGTCGGTCGACGAGGGTGATCCCGGTGGGCACCTTGAATCTGGCCAGCCGGGCCCGGCAGTGTTCGAGCAGGTCGCCGGTGTCTGCCGACGCGCCCGCGCGCAGTGCCACGAAAGCGACCGGCACTTCGCCGAGCCGCTGGTCGGTCGCGCCCACCACGGCGGCTTCAAGCACGTCGGGGTGGTCGCCGAGGACGTTCTCGATCTCCTTGGGGTAGATGTTCTCCCCACCCCGGATGATCATGTCCTTGATGCGGTCGACGAGCACCAGATAGCCGTCCTCGTCGAAGCGGCCGACGTCACCCGTGTGCAGCCAGCCGTCGATCACGGTGCGGGCGGTCTCCTCCGGGCGGCTCAGGTAGCCACGCATCACATTGGGGCCTCGTACCACCACCTCGCCGGTCGCTCCGGGCGGCATGATCCGGCCCCGCGGGTCCATCACGGCGACCTGCTGGCCGGGCAGCGGCAGTCCGACCGTGCCGGGCTTGCGCGGGCCGTCCAGCGGGTTGGTGGTGGAGGCGCAGGTACCCTCGGACAGGCCGTAGCCCTCCAGGATCGGGATGTCGTACCGCCGTTCGAACCGCTCGATGAGCGCGGGCGGCATCGGGGCCGCACCACAGGCGGCGAACCGCACCGAGGACGTGTCGGGCCGTACCTGCTCCGCCAGTTCGGCGAGC
The DNA here is from genome assembly GCF_042740355.1 of Streptomyces sp. NPDC059010. NCBI lineage: Bacteria > Bacillati > Actinomycetota > Actinomycetes > Kitasatosporales > Streptomycetaceae > Streptomyces > Streptomyces sp. NPDC059010. The sequence continues at coordinate 225,708 of NZ_JBHYJA010000007.1, read as the reverse complement.
ATCGAGTAGATCGCCGGGACCGCGGAGAAGCAGGTCGGGCGGGCCGAGGCGACCAGTTCGAAGAAGGTCTCCGCGCGGAACCGTCCGGCCACCGTGACGTGTCCGCCCGCCAGCAGCGGGGACAGTACGCCGACCACGATCCCGTTGACGTGGAACAGCGGCAGGATCAGCAGGCTGTGGTCGGTCTCGGACAGCCGGGCGGCGCCGATCATCATCTCCGCCATGGCGGCGAGGTTGGCGTGGTCGAGCATCACGCCCTTGGGACGCCCGGTGCTGCCGCTGGTGTAGATCAGCAGGGCGAGCGCGTCCGCGTCCGTCTCCGGCACGGCCGTGTCCTCGGGCCCGGTGACCAGTTCGGCCACCGCGACCGCCCCGGGGAGCGGCGACGGCGCGGCGGTGACGACCACGACGGCATCCGCGTCATCGAGCTGGTGGCGCGTCTCGGCCTCGGTCAGCGCCGGGTTGACCGGGGTCACCGTCGCGCCGAGCCGCCAGGCGGCGAACAGCGCGACGACGAAGTCCGCCGTGTTGGGCAGCAGCAACGCCACCACGTCCCCGCGTCCGACGCCCCGCGACCGCAGGACCGCCGCGGCTCGCCGGACGCGGTGAAGGAACGCCGCGTTGTCGAGAGTTGTCACATCGTCAGCGACACAGGGACCGTCGGCCTCCCGCCGGGCCCGCAGATCTGGCAGTTCCGCGATGTGCATGTCGGCTCCTCGAAGTACGTCGACGGACGTCGGCCGGACGGGTTCGCGTCCCGGGAAGGCGGGACGGATGTCCGGTGTGTGTGAGGAGAGACGGTACGAATCGGCGGTGCTCCCGGCCCATGGGCGCGGGCGACGATGCTGGGGGCGGCCTTTGTGCGTGGCGCACAGGGCGGGTGTCGGGCGGGACCTGTACGCGGCCCGGCGCCCGGCCTCGGCAGCGCTTCCGCACAGGTCCGCGCCGGCCCCGAGGAACACTGCACTCGGAGTCGGCGCGGGGTTGCGGGAGTCGCGGTCAGACGAAGGCGCTCTCGCCCGTGACCGCCTTGCCGACGATGAGGGTGTTCATCTCGCGGGTGCCCTCGAAGGAGTAGATCGCCTCGGCGTCGGCGAAGAACCGGGCGATGTCGTAGTCGAGGACGATGCCGTTGCCGCCGAAGATCTCCCGGCACCATCCCACCACCTCGCGCATCCGCGAGGTGACGAACGCCTTCGCCAGCGAGGAGTGCTCGTCCCGGAAGATGCCCGCGTCCTGCAGTCGCGCGAGCTGGATCAGCATGCCCCAACAGGCGGTGATGTTGCCGAGGCTCTTGACCAGCAGGTCCTGGACCATCTGGAACCGGGCGATCGGGCGTCCGAACTGGCGGCGCTGCTTGGCGTAGTCCAGCGCCAGCTCGTAGGCGCCGATCATCACGCCGAGGGCCTGCCAGGCGACTCCGCTGCGGGTGGCGCGGAGGATCTCGGCCACGTCGCGGAAGGAGTCGATCCGCTGCAGCCGGTTGGCCTCGGGCACCTTGACGTCGGTCAGGGTGATCTCGGCGTTCTCCACGATCCTGAACGCGATCTTGTTCTCGATCTTGACCGGCGAGAAGCCCGGGGTGCCCTTCTCCACCACGAAGCCCTTGACCTTGTCGTCCGCCTCGTCGCGGGCCCACACCACCACCAGGTCGGCGAACGTCGCGTTGCCGATCCACCGCTTGGCACCGTTGAGCACCCAGTTCTCGCCGTCCCAGCGGGCGGTGGTCCGCATGCCGCCGGCCACGTCGGAGCCGCCGAGCGGTTCGGTCATCGCGAAGGCGCCGATGGTGTCCAGCGCGGCCATCGCCGGCAGCCAGCGGTCCCGCTGTTCCTGGTCGCCGCCCCGGTAGATGCTGTACATCGCCAGACCGTTGTGCACGCCGAAGAAGGTGGCGCTGGAGGCGTCGGTGCGGGTGTACTCCATCGACAGCATGCCGACCAGCAGATTGCTCCCGGCCGGTTCAGGGTCGCCGTAGCCCTCGTAGGGGACGCCGGCGAGTCCGAGGTCGCGGAACCTGCCGATGAGTTCGCGGGGGAACTCCCCCTTGGCCCAGTACTCGTTGACCAGCGGTTTGACCTCGGTGCGCATGAACGCCCGGGCGCGCAGCAGCAGTTCCCGCTCGTGCGGCGGCAGCAGCGACTCGACGTCGTAGAAGTCCGCGGCCAGCCGGTCGTCGACGGAAGCGGTCTCGGAAGCCTTCTCGGGCAGTACGGCGGTCATGAACTGGTCTCCTTCTCGGTGCTGGTGGCGCTGTCGCGGGCGGACAGCACGGCGATCTGCCGGGCGTCGCGGTCGCGGCTGAGGTCGGCGTAGGAGCGGGAGGCGTAGGCGTCCTCGACGGCCGCGACGAGTCGTTCGGTCTGGTCGGGGCTCTGCTCGGGTCGGCCGAGCGAGTCCCACATCTGCTGCATCGACACGCCGATGTGCTCGGCCATGTGCCGGTAGCCACCGGGGCCGCCGCCGAGGTGTGCGCCGAGGAACGGCCCCACCGTCGCCCAGCGCAGGCCGAGCGAGTTCACCATCACGGTGTCCAGCTCCGCCGGGCTGACGACGCCCTGCTCGACGAGGTAGATCGCCTCCCGGCTGAGGGCGTTCTGCAGGCGGTTGCCGACGAAGCCGGGGATCTCCTTGCGTTCGACGACCGGGACCCGGCCGACGAAGCGGTAGAACTCCACGGCCCGGGCCACGCTCTCCTGCGAGGTGCGCTCTCCGGGCACCACCTCCACCAGCGGTATCAGGTGCGGTGGGTTGAAGGGGTGGCCGATCAGGATGCGGCCGGCGTCCTCGATGGTGTCGGTGAACGCCGTCGACGGGATCGCCGAGGAGGAACTGAGCAGCAGCGCATGCGCGGGGGCGGCGGCGACCAGGTCGCTGAACAGCTTCCGCTTGAAGGCGACGTTCTCCGGTCCGTTCTCCTGCACGACGTCGGCGTCGCGCACCGCGTCGGCGAGGTCGTCGGCGATGCGCACCCGCTCGGCGAGGCCGCTCACGTCCAGGCCCCGCGCGGCCAGCTGGCCGGCGACCTGGTCGAGTGCCTGGTCGACCGCCTCGGCCAGGTCCGGCCGCGGGTCGGTGATGCGTACCCGCATGCCGTGGCCGGCGAAGAGCGCGGCCCAGGACAGGCCGATCGTCCCGGCGCCGACGACCGCGGCGGTGGTGAAGGGCTTGGTCATCACAGTCTTCTCTCTGCTGTCTTCGTCTCTGCTGTCTGCTCTCTGCGTCCGTGCCTTGGCCGTGCTCACCGGGCGAGGTGGGCGCTGTGGGCCAGGTAGTCGTGGACGGGCTTGACCGGCGCCAGGGTCAGATCGGTCAGGATGTGGCTGGCGGAGACGATCTCGCGGACCGGCAGATCGGCCAGCGGTGCCAGCGCGTGCGCGAACAGCTCCAGCCGGGCGGGGCCGGTCCAGGCGCCCTTCACCGTGATGTCGGTGATCTCGGTGCGCACCAGCTGGGCGACCTGTGGCGCCCCGTCGAATCCGGGGACCAGCTTGAGCATGTAGGTCGGCACACCGACCTGGGCCACGGCCTCCTCGACCGACAACTCGTAGTGCTTGTAGCCCATCGTCGCGGTCGCCACCCGGAGGGTGCCGACGTCGAGGACCCCGACCAGCGCACCGTGGTCGGCGTACAGGGCGGGCGAGCCGGCCGTCTTGGGATAGGCACTGGCCTCGCGGCCGGACGTGATGGCCGGGAGGTTGTCCAGGTACATCGCGTGCAGATACTCGCCGCGCTCCCCCTCGTGGCGGACCGGGATGGCCTGGCCGGACTCGGTGTACGGGCCGTATCCGCTGACGTCGCCCATGCGCATGACCTCGAAGCGCACCAACGGCTCGTCGATCTCCAGTGGTTCGGGGACCACCGCGCGCAGTGCCTCGTAGTCGGTGCGGTAGACGATGTTGAGGTACTCGCGGTTGGTGAAGCGCGGTACGACCGGCGGATAGGCCGGGTTGGCCAGCGGCGTCGCGATGTGCCGGGGTACGTCCTGCTGGTGCATGGTGTGTTCTCCCTCGGGTCCTGGTCCTACCGGCCCTACCGGCCCTGCCAGACCGGGGAGCGGCGTTCGGTGAAGGCGGTCATGCCCTCGCGCACGTCGGCGGAGGCCGCGAGCGAGGCCATCACCTGTGCCTGAGCGGCGAACGCCGCCTCCTCCGGGGCGCCGTCGGCGGTGCGGACGAGTTCCTTGACGGCGGCCAGGGCCAGTGGGGCGTTCTGGGCGATGCGCTCGGCCAGGCGCAGTGCGGTGGCGACGGTCTCTCCGGCCGGGACCACGTGGTTGGCGATGCCCAGGTGTCCGGCGCGTTCGCCGGAGATCGGCTCGCCGGTCAGCAGCAGTTCCATCGCCAGGTGGTGGGGGATGCGCTTGGGCAGCCGGATCACTCCGCCGCCTGCCGCGATCAGTCCGCGGCTGACCTCCGGGAGGCCGAAGCGGGCGTCGTCGGCGGCCACGATCAGGTCGCAGCCGAGGGCGAGTTCGAAGCCGCCTCCCATGGCCCAGCCCTCGACGGCGGCGATCAGCGGCTTGGTCGTACGGGCCTGGGTGAGGCCGCCGAAGCCGCGTCCGGGTATCTCGGGCGATTCACCGGCCAGCGCGGCCTTGAGGTCCATGCCGGCGCTGAACGTGCCATGGGCGCCGGTGAGTACGCCGACGCGCAGGGAGGGTTCCGCTTCCAGGTGGTCCAGGGCTGCGGACAGTCCGGCGGCGACGGCCGCATTGACCGCGTTGCGCGCCTTGGGCCGGTCGATGGTGATGAGCAGGGTGGAACCGCCGGCCTCGGTCCGCACCTCGGTGGTGCTGTGCATGGTGTGTGTCCTCGGTTGACGGTGGGTCAGCGGCCGGCGGCGAGTTCGTGGAAGACCTCGTCGGTGTGCTGGCCGGGCAGCGGGGCGGGCCGGCGGACCGATGCCGGGGTGGCGGAGAACCGCACCGGGATGCCGATCGAGCGGATGGCGCCCTCGCTGGGGTGGTCGACCACGTCGAGCAGCCCGCCGCCCCGCACATACGGGTCCTCGGCCGCCCGGTCGAGTTCGAGCACAGGAGCCATCGGGATGCTGTGCTTGGCACAGACCGATGCCCACTGTTCGGTGGTCAGGCTCGGTGAGCACTCCTCCACCAGGTCCATCAGCGTGTCGACGTCGTCGTCGGCGATGGACTCACCGTTGACACGTGGGTCGGCTGCGAGGTCGGGGCGGTCGGTGGCGAGGAAGAAGTCCCGGAAGTTCTGCGGGTTGTACGGCATGACGCAGGCGAGGCCGTCCTTGGTGGGTACCGCGCGGTGGCCCCGCTTCATCGACAGCGGGAACCCGGTGGGACCCTCCGCGGGTTCGAAGACATGGCCGGCCAGGTGCTCGACGAGGTTGAAGGCGATGAGCGTGTCGGTCATCGGGATCTCGATGTACTGGCCGGTGCCGGTGCGGGCGCGGTGGACCAGCGCGGCGAGCACCGTGTGGACGATGGTCAGCGCGCAGACCTTGTCGCCGATGATCGTCGGCAGGTACGCAGGGGTCCCCAGGGCTCGGTTGGCCACGTCGACCAGGCCGGAAGCGGCCTGGACCGTCTCGTCGTAGGCGGCGTTGCCGGCCCGGTCGGAGTCGCTGCGGAAGCCTTGGGCGTGGGCGTAGACCAGGCCCCGGTTGCGGGCGGCGATGGCGGCGTGGTCGAGGCCGAGGCGGGTGAGAGCGCCTGGGCGCATGTTGGTGACCAGGACGTCGGCGCTGTCGATGAGTTCCAGGGCCCGTGCCCGGTCGGCGTCGTCCTTCAGGTTCAACGCCACGCTGCGCTTGTTGCGGTTGACGTTGAGGTTGAGCGGGGTCATGCCGGGTGTGGTGCGGTAGGGGCCCACCCGTACCGTGTCGGACGGCGACTCGATCTTGATGACGTCGGCGCCGAGGTCGCCGAGGATCTGCGTCGCGTAGGGCCCCATCACCACCGTTGACAGATCGATCACCCGTACGCCGTCCAGTGGACCGGTGGTGCCGATGGCCGTGCTGTCCATCCTCACTCCTGTTCACGCAGTAATTCCTGTCGATTGTTTCCACCGACGACGTTATGCATGAACGAGTTCAGAAGGAATGATCAATTGGCGAACACGGGTGTGACCAGAACGGTCAGACGGAAATGACCTCACCGAAGATCTGCCGCGCCAGGGCGGCGACCCCGCTCAGGTCGCCGCCCTCGCTCGCTCGATCCTTGCGGAACAACAGCCCTGTGGGCAGGGCGGGTTGGAAGCCGTCGACCGGTAGCACGGCCACGTTGTCGAGCCGGTACAGGTGCATCGGGCTCTCCGGCGAGAGCATGGTCATAGAGAAGGCGATACCCGAGGAAATCAATTCCGAGGTGCCTGAGTAATCCGCCATGTTGATGCGGATTCTTTTCTTCACGCCGCCCGAATTCAGCCGGGCGTCGATCTCCTCGAAATAGGCCGGGGTGGCGTCGTACGGTACCGCCACATAGGAGAGATCGGCCAGGTCTTCGAGGGTGACCGACTCCCGCCCCGCGAACCGGTCGGCCGGCACCGCGGCCCCGAGCCGTTCGTGCATCACCTCGATGATCTCCAGCGCCGGATCGGAGACCGGCAGCCGGGCCAGCGCCATCGCCAGCTTTCCGTCGTGCACCGCGTCGGCCAGGTCCGCCGAGGTGCCGGGCCAGCGCTTGAGCTCGCACACCTCCTGGCATGCCTCCTCCAGCATCTGGACCCGTTCCCGCAGCAGCGGATGCACCCCGGCGGGCATCCCGATGAACAGCCGGTCCAGCCGCGGCCGCACCGCCTCGCCCAGCCGCCACGGGATCGAGTTGACCCGCTCAAGGATGTCGCGTGCCATGGGCAGGAGGGCGGCGCCGGCCGGCGTCAGATCGACCCGGTGGGTGGTGCGTTCGAAGAGCTCGTGGCCGAGCTCGCGTTCCAGATCCTTGATCCGCTGGCTCAGCGGCGAGGCCGCCATGTGCAATCTGCGTGCCGCCTGCGAGAAGTTGAGTTCCTCGGCCACGGCGACGAAGTAACGCAGGTGCAGCATGTCCACGACGGTCACCCTACCGATGACAACTGGGCCTGGCGGCCGGAGTGTCAAGAGGGTGGCTCGCGCCACTCCGGAAGCGTGTGCCGTGCCACCTTTGCCCGGTAGGAGGTGGACGGCCTTCGCGGGGTGCGGCACTCACGGGCCGCACCCCTCCCCGTCCTGCGCCGCCATGACGCGGGGGCCGGGCCACCCGTGATGGGCTACGCAGTCGCCGGCAGTACGTGGTCGCCGATCTTGTCGGTGCTCAGGCACAGCGAGCAGACGACGGCGTCATGGGTCAGGCAGGCGGCCAGGTCGGGGCGCTCGTAGGGCTGGTGGCAGACATGGCAGTCGTAGGTCGTCCCGCTCGGGTTGCCCTCCGCGTCGAGCAGCGGCTCGGCGATGCCGTCGTCGGTGCGGCGCAGGTAGTACTTGCCCTTCGTGACGATCGCCGTCAGCGGGGTGAGGACGAAGGCGATCACCGCCGCGGCGACAGGGGAGTAGGGCTGGAGGGTGTCGCCGAGCCCGTGGAAGTACATGGCGATCGACAGGCCGGACGCGGCGACGAAGGCCACGACGCCCACGGGGTTGACGGCGTAGAGCATGCCCCGGCGGAACTCGGGCTGAAGCGGGGACAGTTTCAGCAGGTACTTGTTGATGCCGATGTCCGTGGCGACGGTGACGACCCAGGCGATGGCGCAGTTCGAGTAGAAGCCCAGGATGCTGTTGAGGAAGCTGAACATGTCGGCTTCCATCAGGGCCAGCGCGAAGGCCAGGTTGACCAGGACGAAGACCATGCGGCCCGGGTAGCGCCGGGTGACGCGGGTGAAGGAGTTGGTCCAGGCGAGGGAGCCCGAGTAGGCATTGGTCACGTTGATCTTGATCTGGCTGATGACCACCAGGGCCACGGCCAGCGGGATCACCATCCAGGACGGCATCATCGCGTCGAAGGCGCCGCGGAACTGCTGGATCGGCTCGGGCGCGGCCGTCGGGCCGACCTTGGCGAGGATGTAGACGGCGAGGAAGACACCGATGGCCTGCTTGAGCGCGCCGAGCACGACCCAGCCGGGGCCGGCCATGACGACCGCGGTCCACCAGCTGCGCTTGTTCGCCTCGGTTTTGGGCGGCATGAAGCGCAGATAGTCGATCTGCTCGCCGATCTGGGCTATCAGGGACAGACAGACGCCCGCGCCGAGCAGCACGGAGGCGGTGTTGACCCCGCCCTCGCCGTCGGTCCCGGCGTAGGAGAGGAAGCGGTCGACGGTGCCCGGGTCGGTGGCGACGAGGTAGACCAGCGGGGCGACCATCAGGATCAGCCAGACCGGTGTCGTCCACACCTGGAGCTTGCTCAGCGCCTTCATGCCGTAGATCACCAGCGGGATCACCATCAGCGTGGAGACCAGGTAGCCCAGCCACAGGGGCATACCGAGGCCGATCTTGAGGCCCTGGGCCATGATCGAGCCTTCGAGGGCGAAGAAGATGAAGGTGAAGCTGGCGAAGATGACGCTGGTGAGGACCGAGCCGTAGTAGCCGAAGCCGGAGCCGCGGGTGATCAGGTCCAGGTCGATGTTGTAGCGGGCGCCGTAGTAGGCGAGGGGGAAGCCGGTGACGAAGATGACGACGGCGGCGACCGCGATCGCCACGAGCGCGTTGCCGGTGCCGTGCGCCAGGCCGATGCCGGCGCCGATGGAGAAGTCGGCCATGTAGGCGATGCCGCCGAGTGCCGTGGTGGCCACGACCATGGGGGTCCAGCGGCGGTAACTGCGCGGCGCGAAGCGGAGGGTGTAGTCCTCCAGGGTTTCCTTGGCCGCCTGGTCCGTGGCGCCGTTCGACGGGTCTGTCGCTGTCAGCCGTGACTCGGTGGTGCTCATGTCACGCCTCCTGTGGGGGTGCGGTGGTGATGCGGGGCGTCAGAAGCGATCGGTGTGCAGTCGCGCGCGGCTGCGTATACAACTCCGAGTCCATGGCGGGACACCGTAGGAAGCGCTTGTTTCCCGGGAGCCCCGTACGTCGTGAACGGCTCGTTACGCGGAACTCACGACGGGCGCGTTGGAGCTGTCCGTCGCTGAATTCGTGCGGGCGTCTGCCCAACAGGCGGGGGTCAGGCCTACGTCCGCCGCAGGCGTCCTCGATGAGAGGCGAGCGTCTGTCGGGATGTCAGACCGCTGTTCGAGTTGCGAGTTCCGTCCCGTCACCTGATCCAGGCCGCCGGGTTCAGCCCCGAGACCATCGCCGAGGTCACCGCCCACGGACGGGTCACCACCCGGCCCCTGGCCGGCACCCGGGCCCGCACCGGTGCCGCCACCGCGGACGCCCGGCTGCGGACCGACCTGCTCAGCGACCCCAAGGAGATCCACGAACACGCCATCTCGGTCAAGCTGGCCATGGAGGAGATGACCCGGGTGTGCGACGACACCGTGGTCAGCGAGTACATGGCGGTGCTGGACCGGGGCAGCGTGCAGCACCTGGCCTCCAGGGTCAACGGACGGCTGCGGCCGGGCCGCGGCCCCTGGCAGGCGTTCGCCGCCCTCTTCCCCGCGGTCACGGCGACCGGCATCCCCAAAGCCCACGCCTGCCCCCTCATCCGCGGCTTCGAGGGCAGACCCCGTGGCCTGTACGCGGGCGCGGTCCTGACCTGCGACGCGCACGGCGCCCTCGACGCGGCGCTCGTCCTGCGCAGCGTCTTCCAGCAGGACGGCCACTGCTGGCTCCAGGCCGGCGCCGGTCTGGTACGGCACTCCCGGCCCGAGCGTGAACACGAGGAGACCTGCGAGAAGCTGCGCAGCGTCGCCCACCACCTCGTCCCCGCGCAGGACGCACGACGGCCGTGACGCAGCCGCGCCGCCGTCGGGAACGACAAGACCCGCCGGTCGCGCCACCGGCGGGTCCCGTCACAGCCTTCCGCGAGTCAGGCGACCGGTGTCGGTACCCGGCTCACTGTCGCCGTCCTCGGTTCGAGGACACGTTCGGCCAGGTGGCCGAAGAGCAGACCGAATCCCGCCCACAGCACCGCCTGCATGCCGATCGACGCGAGCCGGAACTCCCACAGGTCGTTGGCGGGGAAGCCATGGGGAGTGTTCTCCCCGGACGGCAGGATCACCGCGGCGACCGTCACCGCCGCCACGAACGCCGCACCGGCGGCGACCGAGGCGTACCAGTTGCCCCACCGAGGGGCGAGCCGGCGGCCGAGCAGAACGGCCGCGATGCCCAACAGCACGGTGAGCGCGATCATCAGGAAGAACAGCGTGGTGCGCTTGCCGATGGTGTCCGGGTTGCCGACCGCGGGCGGATTCGCCGGGTACTTCAGCATCGGCACCAGGTAGACGAGGAGGAAGGCGGCCAGCGCGGTCAGGGCCGCGGTGGCCCGGGCCGAGAACCGGCCGACACGGCCCAGGGCGAAGCAGAAGGCGAGGGCGGCGATGCCCCCGATCGCCACGCCGAAGACCAGGACGCCGGTGGCCAGACCGGCGGTCGACTGCACCGTACGGCTGACCAGTTCCTCCCCGCCGTGTTCATGTGAGTTGGCCGACTCGAACGCGATCGCCGCGTCCACCGGTCCCTCACCGACCAGATAGGCGAAGACCAGAGCGGGGAGCGCGGCGCCGAGGCCCGCGAGCATGCCGCGCACCAACAAGGCGCGCACGATGGCGGAATTCATGGTGGGCCGTCCGTCTCAGTGGCAGGGGAAGCCGAGCAGGTGGCGTGCGTCGTGCACCCACTCGTGGACTTCCTCGCCCGAGAGGACGGCGGTGGCACCCTGCTCGGCGCCGACGAAGTACAGCAGGACGAGCATCAGGACGCCGAAGAACACCGCCCAAGGGGCTATGACCTTGAGCGGCAGGGGTGCGACGGCGACGTTGGTGCTGGGGGCAGGGGCGGCAGTGGACTGCGCCATGGCGAGACCTCCTCGGGAACAACGCGTCCCGGTTCGTGTGGAGCACTCGACGACGGCATGGGGTCTGACTCACCGCCGCCTCCCGCGGGAGGGGCGGCACACAGTGGCGCGACCGTGCCGGGTTTGCACCGGACTTCCGTGGTGCCGTCGTCCTTGTCGTCCAGAGCGTAAGGGCAAGATAAGGATCAGCCAACATGGCGTACGCCACCTACGGTGGCCCAGCAGTGGTGAATCGGCCTGAGGGGGGCGCATTCCTGTTCGCCTCGCGCCGGTGTGCGCCGCCCCCCAGGGCTCACTTCATCGTTCAGTTGCCGGTCGCCGGCGACCGGCGCTTGACCAGCCACCAGGCACCGCCGCCGAGGACGAGCAGCGCCACGACCACACCGCCGACGACCACCCCCGTCGACGAACCGTCGTCCTCGTCCGCTGCCTTGCCGGCGTTGGCTGCGGTCGCGGCAGGAGTGGTCGGCGCGGCGGCCGACGCGCTCGGGCTCGGTTCCTCGCTCGCCGTCGGGTCGGCGCCGACGGGTGTGGCTCCCGGGGCCGCGGCCTTCAACTTCAGCAGGGGAGCGGGCTGTTCGGACTCCGCCCCGTCGCGGGGCAGTTCGATCCAGCGGGAGACCTCGCCGTCGCTGTAGGTCTCCACCGTCTTGAACGCGATCTCCTTGGCGTCGGGGAGCTGCCGGACCTTGATCGAGTACTCGGCGTCGACCCCGGCCTTCAGGGCGGGGCCGCCGAGGGTGTAGCCGTCGTCGGTGGCCTTCAGCTTCCAGCCCTTGGGCGACTTTCCGAGAGTGACGTCCGTCGGCGCGATGCCCTCGGGCAGGACGACGCGCAGCTCGGCGAAGCCGGCCTTGGCGGACTCCGCCTCGGAGACGAAGCTCAGAGTGACGTTCTCGGCCAGGGCCTGCGGGGTGTCGGCCTCGACCTCCGCGTGGGCGGCGGCCGGTCCGGCCACGGCGAGAACGGCCGTCAGCGCGGCGGCACCGCTGATCGTGACGCGGCGCGCGAAGCGGGCGCGGTGGTGTGCGGGCATGGGGAACTCCTTGCAGGTGATGCCGGGCGGGCCTGAGCCGCGGCCCGGGTGAGGGGACGGTGCGGGACGTGGGCGCGTCCCGGTGGTCCCCTGCGCACCAGCGTGTGCTCCAGGGTGTACGTCCATGCCACCGAGGGGAGTTCGAAGCCGGCGACCAGCCGCAGCACGGGCGGCGCGGTGATCTCGGCCGTGCGAAGCCGCGGAACCAGCCGGGTCGCGGCGACGGCGGCGATCCGGCGCAGGGTGCGGACGGCAACCAGTGCCGCCGTCACGGCCGCGTCCGCGCGCTGCAGCAGCCAGCCGGCCGCCAGCGCGGCGGCCAGGTGGGCGGCGGTCATGGCCGCCGAGGAGTGATGCCAGGCATGCCCGTCGCCGAGAGTGGGGCGGGCGGTGTGCCCTTCGGCAGCGTGTACGGCGTGTCCGCCGTCGGAGTGGTGCGCGCCGCCGGCCGCGGTCAGCGCCAGGTGAAGGGCGGTTTGCGCGACGACCGTGCACGCCACGACGGCGGGCAGGGACAGGCGACGGCGGGCGACCGGCCGGACCAGGGCGAACTGCCCCAGCGTGAAGACGATCACCAGCCGCCACGGCACAGCGCCCTCGGCGACCGCATGGTGCCCCAGCGCCGCGAGGGTGCTGCCGACGAGCGCGAACAGCCCGGCCCGCACGCACGCCCCCGTACGGCTCGGCCGCGCACCCGCGCTCCGGCCGCCGTACGGCATCACGCCGTCGTACGGCCTCACGTGATCACCTGGCACGGTCGCCACCTTGTCGTATACGTCGGGGCCGTGTGGGGTGTTCACAGCGGAAGGCGGGCACGGGGGCGCGATTGTGCTGGTCAGTCGGCCAGCCGGGCGTCGATGAGGTTCTTGAACGCCGCGTAGGAGCCGGGTGTCTGGATCATCTCCCCGTCCATGAAGAAGGTCGGAGTGCCCTGGACGCCGAGGCCGAGGCCGTCGCGCTGGTCGGTCCGGACGCGCTCGGCGACCCGGGGGTCGGCGAGCGCGGTGTCGAACTGTGCCATGTCCAGGCCGAGTTGCTTCGCGTAGTCACGGAAGACGTCCTGTTTCGACTCCTGTGCCTCCCCCCATTCCTTCTGGGTGGTGAAGAGCTTGCTGTACATCTCCTCGAACTTGCCCTGGTGGGCGGCGGCCTGGGCGGTGCGGGCGGCGAGTTCGCCGTTGCGGTGGCCGGGCATGGGGAAGTAGCGGGCCACGAAGGTGACCCGGTCGCCGTACTCCTCGCGCAGCTTCTCCACGACCGGGTAGAACGCGCCGCATCCCTCGCATTCGAAGTCCAGGAACTCGACGACGGTCAGTTCGCTCTTCTTCGGAGTGGTGAGCCGGTGGCTGTTGTCGCGCACGGCCATCGCCTCGGCGACCGGCCGCACGTCGAGGCCACCGCTGCCGCGGTCGTCCGGCTTGAACAGCAGGTAGGAGCCGATCGCGGCGGCGAAGCCGGCCACGAGGACTACGACGGCGAACAACTGCCTCTTGAACTTTTTCATGCTCTTGAACGTCTTCATGATTCCTCGGTGGGGGTGGGCCTGGCCGGCCCGCCGAGGTACGGCGGCTGGTCCTCGTGCACCGCCCGTCAGGGCAGGCAGGGAGCGCCGAGCGGCAGGGGCCGGTAAAGGGCGTGCGGACTGATCCCGCGGTGGGGCGGTGCCCGGCCCTCGTTGAGGCGTACCGATGCGGCCGGCCTCAGCGGCGCGGCGCTCGTGCGGATGGGGGGCTGCGGGCCCGTCGCGTCGGTGCGGCCTAGCAGCGGCCAGCGGAACAGCAGCAGTCGGCGTACGGCCGCCAGCAGGGGCCTGCGCTGCCACGGCAGCCGCTCGGTGATGCCGAGCAGCCGGGCCGCGAGCAGCAGGGTGAGCAGATGCCCGGCCAGCACCATGCCGGGCGGAGGGCCGGCCACCGTGTCGTGCTCGACCAGCCAGGACAGCCCGCCGGGACTGCCGCCCCGGACGGTGACGGCGGTGCAGACGCCGGGCAGCGAGTAGACGGCGTGGTGGGCCAGTTGCGCTGCCGCGAGGGCGACGAGCAGCTGGGTGTCGTTGAGCCGTCGCCGGGTCAGGACGGCCGCGCCGAGGACGGCGACGACGCCCGTCGTCGCCACGACGGCCCAGCGCGGTGTGTGCCCCTGCGACAGCACGTGCCCGGCCACGGGCAGCAGCACGCACAACGCCGCCAGCACGCCGGCCCGCATCCCGCGCAGCACTCCGTACGCCGGGGCGGCGCAGGAGCGGGGCGGTGCGAACGGGCGCATGGCGGTGCGGCTTTCAGGGCTTCAGGGAGGTCCGGCGGGCGATCGAGCGGTGGGCACGAGGCAGGGGGGAGCCGTATCGCACGGCAGCGTACCCGCCGCTGAGCGCGGGGCTCGTCGCCGGGGTCCGTGCGGCGGTGCGGCGAGCTGTGCCGCCCCGCTGCCGGGCGGGACGGCACAGCTTGGTGGGTGCGGTTCGGGCGGGACGCGTGGGTGCGGGCGTACGGCCCGGCCGCCCACTCGTGCGGCGTCGTATGCCCGGCTAACCGGCGTCGCGGTAACGGTCCAGCGCCTGACCGGCGGTGGAGGGGGCGTCGTGCTGAGCGGGCCGCCAGGCCGGGACGAGGGGTTCGTCCGGGGCGGCGGGCGGCGCCTGGCGGGGGACGAGGAACTGCTCGGCGCGGCGCTCGATGTCGTCGAGTCGGCTGTCGAGATCCCCGGCCAGTCTCCTACGGCACTCGGCCAGCAGGTCGCGCAGTTCGCCGAGCTGCTGCCGCAGAACGGCGCCCGAACTTCGCAACTGCTCCAGCTCGGTGTGCTGGTCACGGGCACGCCGGTCGAGTTCCGTCGACTGCAGGGCGGCCGCCCGCTCGATCCGGTCGGCGCGCAGCCGGGCCTCTTCCTCGGTGCGCCGGGCCTGGGCACGGGCGTCGCCGAGCAGGCGGGCGCACTCGGCCTGTGCGCCTTCGATGGCCTGACGGGCGGTCTGGTCCGTGAGCAGGAGGACACGTGCCGCGGCCTCGCTCGCCGGAGGCGAGGGCCGCTGACCGTACTGGGCGGCCGCCAGCTCGGCGCGCAGGGCGGCGTTGTCCTTGTGGAGCCGGTCGATCGTGCGTTCCACGACGTGGAGGAAGGAGTCGACGGCGCCCAGTTCGTAGCCCTCGCGCAGGCGCACGGTGGGGAACAACTGGTGGTGTACGTCGTCAGAGGTGAGCAGGGGCCGTTGCCTGCCGGGCACGTCGGGGTGCCGTTCGGTGTCGGAGGAGGGGACGGCTTCGGTGTCCGGGGTGTCCTCGCAGCATGCGTCGCCCACGGGTCGGTACCTCTCTGTTGCTGACGGACTGACTGCGATCGGAGCGGTGGGTCAGTGGGCGGCGGCGAGCACGAACCCGCCCATGGCGGTGGCGGCGGCCAGGGCGGTCGCCAGGTGCCAGTGGGCCAGGCGGCCCTTCTGCCGCCGCTGGACGACGAGTTGGAGGCCGATGGCGGCGATCCGCAGGATGACACCGGCGACCAGGGCGAGGACCACGGGCAGCACGACGGCCGGCAGCGGGCGGACGGTGGTGATCAGGACACCGACAGCGGGGCCGACACAGGTGACCGCGAGCCAGGGAGTCAGGTTCTGTCCGGTCTCGCGGAGCATGGTGGCCAGGGCGAGGCCGTCGCTGGCGGAGGCGATGGCCAGGGTGGCGACCACGGGCAGGGAGAACGCGAGGGCCAGCGTGGTGCCTTCGATGATGCGGTGGGAGCTCAGCGCGACGGCCGTGCCCAGGCCGGCGGACAGGGCACCGGCGGCCTTTCTGACCCGGCGGTGCAGGCCACGGGTGTGCAGGCCGACGCCCACGGCCTTGGCGGCCGAGTCGGCCGCGCAGCCGCAGCCGTCCCGGGTGATGGCGAACATCACCAGATAGCCGGCCACGGCGACGGCGGCCAGGAACCACAGGGAGACGCCCGCCTCGCTGCCGCCCTCCCACGCCTCGGGCAGCAGGTCCACCAGGGCGGTGGCGAGCATCATGCCCGAGGCGGCGGCCAGCAGATAGGAGGACTGCGCGACGGAGCGGCGTGCGATCAGTGCGCCCGCCAGGGTGGCGGCGGCCATGAGCACGGCGGCGCCCCAGGTGCCCGCCGGGGTGATGCCGGTGAGGTGCTGCATCGGTTCGCTGGCTGCCATCGGGTGTTTCTCCTGGAGTGGTTCGTGGGGGAAGAGGCGCCAGGCCGGGCGGAGACTGCGCGAGCCTGGCGCCGGTCAGCGGGCGGGATCACCGGCGTAGGCGGGACCGTGCGGATCGGGGCAGTGCGTGGCCGGTGGCGGGTGAGCCTGCTCGACCTGGAGCGTGATGTGTGCGATGCCGTAGACGTCGTGCAGGAGCTCCTCGGCGGCCTCGCGCACCGCCGTGCAGGAGGCGGCCGGGCCGACCAGGATGTGTGCGGACAGCGAGGGGTAGCCGGAGGTGATCTCCCAGATGTGGAGGTCGTGGACCTCGGTCACCCCGGGCAGGGCGGCGAGCCGGGCGCCTGCCTCGGCCGGGTCCAGTCCGGTCGGCGCCGTCTCCAGGAACACCCGAGCGGCGTCGCGGACGAGGCCCCAGCCCGCCTTGAGCATCAGGACGGCGACGACGAGGGCGGCGATCGCGTCGGCACGGGTGAAGCCGGTCAGCCACACCACGAGGCCGGCGAGGGTGGTGGCGATGAAGGCGTAGAGGTCGTTGAGGAGGTGCTGGAAGGCGCCTTCCACGTTGAGGCTGGTGCGGTTGGCCTTGCTCAGCAGCCAGGTCGCGGCGATGTTGACGACGACGCCGACGGCCCCGGTGACCACGACGAAGAGCCCCTCGACGGGCGGCGGGTCCAGCAACCGCCGCGCTCCCTCGAACAGGAAGTATCCGGCCAGCCCCAGCAGGGTGAGTCCGTTGAGCTGGGCGGAGAGGATCTCCGCCCGCCTGAGGCCGTAGGTGAAAC
This sequence comes from Streptomyces sp. NPDC059010, assembly GCF_042740355.1. NCBI lineage: Bacteria > Bacillati > Actinomycetota > Actinomycetes > Kitasatosporales > Streptomycetaceae > Streptomyces > Streptomyces sp. NPDC059010. The sequence continues at coordinate 208,843 of NZ_JBHYJA010000007.1, read as the reverse complement.
CGCCCCTGGGCGGCCGTGCGGCCAGGCGCATCGCGAGCAGGGCGAGGACGATGGCGGCCGTGTCGGTGAGCATGTGCCCGGCGTCCGAAATCAGCGCCAGGGACCGGGCGATGAGGCCGACGACGACTTCGGCGGCCATGTAGGCGGCGATGAGTAAGAGAGCTGCGGTGAGGTAGCGGCGGTCGGCCTGCGCACTCACGCCGTGCTGATGGCCGTGCCCGTGCGGGGCATGGGCATCCTTGCCGTGCGGGGCCATGAGCGACTGTCCTTTCGTTTTCGTGAGGCGGTTCGCATCGCGGTGGCGGAAGAAAACGCGAAGCGGAAGAAGTCGCGGAGCGGAAGAAGTCGCGGAGCGGAAGAAAACACCGTTTGGTGAATACTGCGGCGTTTGCGAAGAGTGGCTGCCCATGCGCGTCGAACCAACAAACGACTGTTCAGGCATTCAGCTCTTCAGGGTGAATGCCGCTCGAACTCATTCCGATTCCGGGCTCGCGTGTTCGCCTGCGGCGTCACTCCCTGCACACCGGAGGACGAAAAGGCGGATGCCCCGCCCGGCGCTGCTATAGGTGAACACCTGCAGGGTTGAGCGGGTGCGGGTGAATGGAGCGTTATGGCCGGGCAGGTGCAACCGCATTACGACGCGGGGCGATTGGACGCGGTACGCGATTCCCTGCCGTGCGACGCGGATGTGGCCGATGTCGCCGATGTCTTCGCCCTGCTCGCCGACCCGGCACGGCTCAAGCTCCTCCTGGCCCTGCTGGAAGGGGAACTCTGCGTACGTGATCTCGCCGCCGTCTGCGAGCAGGGCGAATCCGCCGTCTCCCATCACCTGCGCCTGCTGCGCGCCCACCGAGCCGTGCAGGTCCGGCGCACCGGCCGACTGGCCTACTACCGGCTGGGCGATGCCCATGTGCGCCTGCTGCTCGACGTGGCCGTCACCCACCACGATCACGCGCCACCGGTCATTCACCCGGAGCGCGGCTGACTCCCCCGGAGGTGGTGGCTCCTGGCGGCGGTCCTGCTCGTCGGGTCGCTCGCGGCCTGCTGTGCCGTGCCGATCACGCCTCGTTGCGGGCATGCTTCTGTCCCACAGGGGAGGGGGAAGCATGGTCGCGACGGTGACGGCAATCGGGGGTCTCGCGGGTCTGATCGTGTCTCTGGTGTTCCTTGCCGTGCAGACGAGGGCGGTCTCAAGGCAGGTGAAGGCGAGCAACAACCTCGCCGGGACCAAGTCCCTGGACCACACCTACACGGGCATACGTGAGATCCACTTCAAGATGCTGGAGTACCCGGGCACGCGGGCCTGTATCTACGAGGGACGGCCGTTGCCCACGGACGAACTGGGCCGTGAGCGGGTGCTGACGATCGCCGAGATGCTGGCGGACGTGCTGGACAGCGGCATCCAAGTGACCCGGCGCATCCCGCAGAACGAGTCCGAGGAGGACTGGGCCTCGTACTGCCGATATGTGCTCGACCGCAGTCCGACCTTGCGAGCCGTCGTGTCCGAACACCCCCGCTGGTGGCCGGACCTGTCGCGCCTCTGCTGAGTCTCCGTCAACCCCGCCTGCCAGCGGGAGGCGCCATACCCGAGCGCCGCGAGGAACCGGACGGTGACGGTGACGAGCACACCCGGGTAGCGGACCGGCCCCCGCCCCGTCAGCCGGAGTCCTCGTCCGACGGCAACGGCTGCTCGAACCACACCACTTTCCCCGTGCTCACCCGCGTCGCCCCCCAGCGCCGGGCCAGTTGGTCGACCAGGAACAGTCCCCGGCCGCCCTCGTCGCTCAGTCGGGCGTGGCGCATTCTGGGGACCAGGGGGGAGTCGTCCTCGACCTCGCAGCGCAGTACGTCGGTGCACAGGAGGCGCAGGACGAGCGGGCGGGAGGCGAAGCGTACGGCGTTGGCGACGACCTCGCTGACCAGGAGCTCGGTGGACTCCACCAGGGAGTCGAGGCCCCAGTCGTGCAGGGTCCTGCGGGTCAGCCGGCGGGCCTGGCCCGCGGTCTGGGGGCGTGGGGCCAGGTACCAGTACGCGACGGTCTCCGGGAGGATGCCCTGGAAGCGGGCGACGAGGAGGGCGACGTCGTCGTCCCGGTCTCCCGGGCCCAGCGTGCCGAGTGCCTGGTCGCAGAGCAGCTCCAGCGCCGGGGGCGTGGATTGCGCGGCGGCTGCCTGGAGGCATCCGCGCAGGCGCTCCACCCCGGTCAGTACGTCCGAGTCACGGGACTCGACCAGGCCGTCGGTGTACAGCAGCAGCGTCGCCCCGGCCGGTGCGTGCAGCTCGGTGCACTCGAACCCGCCGCCGCCCACCCCGATCGGCGCCCCGGGCGGAACCTCCACCACCTCCGTGCCGCCGTCGGGGCGCAGCAGCACCGGCGGCAGATGGCCCGCGTTGGAGATCAGCAGCCGGTGCAGTACGGGGTCGTACATGGCGTACAGACAGGTCGCCGTGTGCTCGCTGCCCAGGCGTTCCGCCTGCTCGTCGAGGTGGTGCAGGATCTCGTCCGGGGGCAGGTCGAGCCCGGCCAGGGTCTGCACGATGGTGCGCAGCTGGCCCATGATCGCGGCCGAGGTCATGGAGTGGCCCATCACGTCGCCGATGACGAGGGCGACACGGTTGCCGGGCAGCGGGATCGCGTCGTACCAGTCGCCGCCGACCTGCGCGGTCCGTGAGGACGGCAGATAGCGGCTGGCCAGCAGGACCCCGGCCGGCTCGGGCAGCGAGGGCGGGAGCATGGTGCGCTGCAGGGCGTCGGCGACGGAGGCCTCGCGGGCGTACAGCACCGCCTTGTCGATGCCGAGCGCGGTGTGCGTGGCGAGCTGGGAGGCGACGAGGAGATCGTCCTCGGTGAACGCCGGCCGGTCACCTTCGCGGATGAGGACCACGCTGCCCATGACCTGGTTGCGGCCGTGCAGCGGAGCCAGGATCAGGCGTCGTCCGGTCACCTCGGTCCGGGACGCGGAGTCGGCCGCCAGCAGCTCGGACAGCGCGGCCGCGATGTCCCGGGTGTCCGCGATCACCGGGCGGCCGGCCCGGAGCAGCTTGGTGAGCAGGCCGTTTGCCGCAGGGTGTACGGCCTCCGCCGCCTGGACCGGGCCGGCGGTGGGCGCGCGGGGTCCGGACCGCTGTGCGGTCGCCCGGCGAAACGGGGCGCGGTCCGCGGTGTGCAGCTTGAGGACCCGGGGCGCGGCGGCGGTCTCGTCGCCGACCGGAAGCGGGGCGTACAGATGGACGAACGCGGTGTCGGCGAACGCCGGGACGGCGGCCCGGCACAGTTCCTGCAACGTCTCGTCGAGGTTCATGCCCCGGGCGATCTGCCGGGTCGCCGCATCGAGGTAGCGGAGCCGGTTGCTCTGCGGCTCGACCGGGTCGGCTCCGAGGTCCTTCGTCACGCCTGTCCTTCCAGCCGCGCGGGTCCGCATCGGGCGTCGTCAGGTGCGCCGCCCGCAGCGCAGGAAGATCTGCACCTCGGGCTGGACGTCCGCGGCCGACGGGGCGTACGTGTACGACGTCTCCTCGACGATCTCGAAAGCCGCCGCCTCGACGACCTCGCGGAGCTCGTCCCGCAGATAGCCGGACACGCGGATGGTGGTGCCGATGAACGGGATCATGAAGTCGTCCACGTCGGCCTCCACCATCGACAGCGCGAAGAGGCCCTCCGGAGCCAGCAGATGGTGGACGGTCCGCAGTGCCAGGGGGATCTCGGCGCGCGGCAGCATCAGCAGGGAGAAGAAGGCCACCACCGCGTCGAAGCGGCCGAGGTCCACCGGGCCGCCGGGCCGTAGATCGGCGATGTCCGCCCGGTGGAAGACCCCGCCGGGCACGTTCTTGCGGGCCAGTGCGACCATCCCGTCCGACAGGTCGACACCGACGACGTCCAGGCCCGCCTCCGAGAGCTGGAGCGCGGTCGGGATCCCGGTGCCGCAGCCCAGGTCCAGCACCCGGGCCCCGGCCGGCAGGGACCTGATCAGCCACTCGGCGGACGCCACCTGCCCTTCCTTGTGCGGAAACGCCTCGTCGTAGCGGTCGCCGATGGCGTCGAAGGCCTCGGCCTGGCCGCCCCGGTCGAGCGGCAGGCTCCCGTAGCCGAGCTGGTCGCCGGGACTGCTCACAAAGCACCTCCTTTAGGCTTTATGCGCGATTTTTTCACAGTTATACCTACTGTGCGGATCAGTCGGCCGCCGGGTACAGCAGACAGTCCTCGGGCCGGATCAGCAGGTTGATCTCCTCGCCCTCATGGCGGACCGGACTCTCGGCGGTGAGGTCGAGGCCGTCGACGCAGAGGGCGTACTCGAAGCGGGCGCCCGTGTAGGAGCACTGCTTGATCTTCGGAGTAGATCAGCAGCTTCCGCTCGCGGCGCGAGGCGTCGACGAGCTTCTCGTACGAGGCCGGGTAGTACGCGGGGTTCGGCTGTGCGGCGGCGTTCGCGTCCGTGCTGGTGCAGCCGCCGAGCGCGCTGCCGGTGACGCCGAGGGCTCCGACGGCGGCGGCGCGCAGAACCCCGCGGCGGGACGGCGTGCCGGAACGGGGGGAGACATGGGGGGCTCTTCTCGTGAGGGGCGCGACGGTGCCGGTGCAGCTTGCGTGGCTTCCGGAAGACGATGAAGACCATGACTTCAACCGGTCCACCTGTCAACCATTCCTGCTGCGTTACTTTTGGGTCGTGCGCGACAGTCCTGCCGCGCCGGTGGACCACCAGAGCGGGGAGGCCGCGGGCATGGCCGGGCTTGCACGGATCGAACGGGCGCAGCCGCAGACTCCGGCGGTGGAGGTGGCACGCCGTCTGCTCGACCATCTCCTGACGTCGGGCCAGCTCAGGGCCGGTGACCGGCTGCCGCCCGAGCGTGAGCTGGCGGAGACCTTCGGGGTGGGCCGCTCCGCGGTCCGCGAGGCCCTCAAGTCCCTGTCGCTGCTGGGTCTCCTGGAGATCCGGCAGGGCGACGGCACCTATGTGCGGGGTGCCACCTCGGACCTGTTGCCGCAGGTCCTGGAGTGGGGACTGATGCTGGGCGACCACACCATGGACGAGCTCCTGGAGGCACGCGCGTGCGTGGAGGTCGACCTCGCGGAACTCGCCGCCCTGCGCAGGACGGAGAACGACGTCACCGCGCTGGAGGCGCATCTGGCCCGGATGGCCGCCGAACACGCCGACCCGGAGCGCTATCTGGAGGCCGACCTGGCCTTTCACCGGGCCCTGGCCCAGGCCTCGCACAACGGCGCGCTGGCCGGCCTCCAGGCCCGCCTGGAGACCCTCGTGGCGGTGTGGATCCGGCAGAACATCCGCAAGCCGGGGGAGGGGCGGCTCGATGAGCACGAGGCCGTGCTGAAGGCCGTACGGGCCAAGAACCCCCGGGCCGCGCGGGCCGCGATGCACGCCCACATGGACTCGGCGACGCGACGGCTGCGGGCCCGGCTCGGCCGGGCGTGAGGGTGAGGTAGCCAGCTATACGTCAACCGGTTAACCGATTGGGCCGCCCGGATGGCGGCGGCCCGTCGGTGAGCCTCATGACGTGGAGAGGGCGCGGCGGGCGATATACGGCAGGATGCCGCCGTGCCGGAGATAGGCCAGCTCCTGGCGGGAGAAGATCCGCAGGCGCAGTTCCACCCTGCCATGGCAGCCCTCCGCCTCCCGCAGATGGAGGGTGACCCGGTTCGTGCCGACGGTCAGGCTGTCGAGACCCTCGAAGGACAGCTCCTGCTCGCCGGTGAAGGGGTGGGACGACGCGTCGTCGCCCTCGGTGAACTCCAGGGGCAGTACGCCCATGCCGATCAGGTTGCTGCGGTGGATGCGCTCGTACGACCCGGCGACGACCGCGCGTACGCCCAGCAGCGCCTGCGCCTTCGCGGCCCAGTCCCGGCTGGAGCCCGCCCCGTAGTTGTGCCCGGCGACGACAACCAGGTCGTAGCCCGCCGCTCGATAGGTGGGCGCGGCCTGATGGACCGGCAGCACCAGGGCGCCGTCGGCGGTGTACGCGTGGCCACCGGATCCCGGTGGTGCGGCGGCGTCGCCGTCTAGGAGCAGGTTGGTGACGGCCGCGTTGGTGAAGGCGCCGCGCAGCATGACCTCGTGGTTGCTGCGGCGCGTGGAGTACTGGTTCAGGCCGCGGCGGGCGACACCGCGCTCGGCGAGCCACTGCCCCGCCGCACTGCGGGCCGGGATCGCGCCGGCGGGGGAGATGTGGTCGGTGGTGATGTCGTCGCCGAGCCGGAGCAGGATCCGGGCCCGGTCGATCCTCAACTCGGCCGGCGGACAGGCGGACAGGTCCGTCAGATGCGGGGGACGGCGGATGTACGTCGACTCCGGGTGCCAGGGGAACCGGGTACCGCTGGGCGCCTCGATCTCCCGCCAGGCCGGGGTGCCCCGCCGGATGTTCGCGACGTTGGCGCGGAACATCTCCGGCCGTACGAACTCCGCCACGCACGCGGCGACTTCCTCGTCGGACGGCCACAGGTCCTTGAGGAAGACCGGGTCGCCCTCGGGGCCGGTCCCCAGGGGCTCCGTGTCGAAGTCGTGCAGCACCGAGCCGGCCAGCGCGTAGGCCACGACCAGCGGAGGGGAGGCGAGATACGACAGGGAGACCCGGGTGTTGACCCGGCCGGCGAAGTTGCGGTTGCCGGACAGCACGGCCACCGGTTCGGCCGCGCCCGCCTCGGCGAGCCGCTCCAGGTCCGGGTGCAGTGGGCCAGAGTTGCCGATGCAGGTCATACAGCCGAAGCCGACGATGTGGAAGCCGGTCCCCTCCAGGGCGGGCAGCAGCCCGGCCGCGCGCAGGTACTCCTCGACGACCCGTGAGCCGGGCGAGAGCGAGGTCTTGACCCACGGCTTGGCGGTCAGGCCCCGCTCGGACGCCCGCTCGGCGAGCAGACCGGCCTGCACGATCAGGGCCGGGTTGGCGGTGTTGGTGCAGCTGGTGATCGCGGCGATGGCGACGGGCGCCTCGGGCAGCGGCTCACCGAACGGGCCCGCCTCGGTGGTGGGTCGTCCCGCCGCCTGCCGGAACGACGCCGGGACCCGCGACAGCGGCAGCCGCTGGTGCGGCAGGTCCGGGCCCGCCACGCTGGGCTCGACGGTGCCGAGATCGAGGTCGAGCAGCTGGTCGTAGCGGGGGACGGGGCGGTCGTCGGTGCGCTTGAGTCCCTGGGCGTCGAGATAGGCGTCGACCAGCCGGACGTGCTCCTCCTCGCGGCCGCTGAGCCGCAGATAGGCGGCGGTCTCGTCGTCGTAGGGGAAGAAGACGCAGGTCGCGCCGTACTCCGGTGCCATGTTGGAGACGGCGGCGCGCTCGGCCCAGCCCAGTGTCGTGACGCCGTCGCCGCAGAACTCGACGAACTTGTTCACCACGCCGTGGGCGCGCAGGAGTTCGGTCAGGGTGAGGGCGAGGTCGGTGGCGCCCACGCCCTGGCGGAGCCGGCCGGTCAGGCGGACGCCCACCACCTCCGGGTAGGGGATGGTGACCGGCTCGCCCAGCATGGCCGCCTGCCCCTCCAGCCCGCCGACGCCCCAGCCGACGACACCCAGGGCGTTGATCATCGGGGTGTGGCTGTCGGTGGCGACGAGCACGTCCGGGTGCAGGAACGGAGGCTCGGGCCGCTCGCCCTCCGCCGGGTCCGCCGGGTCCGTCACCCACACCACGCGGGCCAGCGCCTCCATGTTGACCTGGTGGATGATCCCGGTGCCGGGCGGGACCACTCGGAAGTTGTGCACGCTGCGCTCGGCCCACTTGACCATCTCGTACCGCTCGCCGTTGCGCCCGAAGTCGATCAGCAGATTGCGCTCGACGGCGTCGGCACGGCCGTACTCCTCGACGATCACCGAGTGGTCCACGGTCAGGTCCACCGGGAGGGACGGCTGCAACCGCCCGGGATCGCCGCCGAGTTCGGCCACGCTGTCGCGCATCGCCGCGAAGTCGGCCAGGGCCGGCAGGCAGGTGGTGTCGTGCAGCATGATCCGGTTCGGATGCACGGGCACCTCGCACGAGCCGCTCATGGCACGCGCCCGGGCCACCACGTCCGCCAGCGCCTCCGGTGCCCGGCGGGCCACGTTCTCCAGCAGCACGCGGATCGCGTACGGGAGGGCGTCCAGCTCCGCGGTCGGCAGGATCCGCTCCAGCGGCTGCCAGCGGTAGGAGCGGCCCTCCAGGGTGAGTACGGCGGTGCGGTCGGCGTTCATGATCCCCTGCGGTCGTGGAGAGGGCGACGGAGTCGTTGTCGTTCCCAGCCCCATTGTCTTATGTCGCTCATTAATACAATCAATCCAGCCGTGCGGGAAGAGGGCGAGCGCACCGAGGGGCTAGTCCTCCGCGCCGATCCCCGTCTTGATCGACCGCACCTTGTCCAGATGCGTGCTCAGGAAGGCGGACGCCTCCCTGAGGTCCCCGCTCTCCACGAGGTCCAGGAGGTGCAGATGCTCCCGGGCCTGATTGGCCAGGCGGGAGCGGTCGATCTGGTGGCGGTACTCGATCAGGCGGCGCAGCCGGTTCTGCCGGCGCACCGCGTCCAGCAGGAACTGGTTGCCGGAGCAGCCGACCAGCATCTCGTGGAAGGACGCGTTGACCTGGAACAGTTCGGCCCGCGGCAGTAGCAGGATGTCCCCGTGCAGCAGGGCCTCCTGCTGCCGCCGGTGCCGGGCGAAGGCGTCGGCGTCCACGGTGAAGCCGGGTTCGAGGAGCGCGGCCGGCTCGATGATCATCCGGAACCGGTAACTCTGGTCGTGTGCCTCGGCGGTCGCCATGACGTGCTGGAACTCCCAGCCCCGGCCGCCCGCCTTGCGTCGCACGAGATCCTCGCCCTCCATGCGGGAGAGCACCCGGTCCGCCTGGCGCGGGGTGAGCCGGTAGCGCTGGGTGATGTCGGCCGTGGTGAAGGAGCCCTCGAACCGGCCGCCGACGAAGTCGTCCGCGATCTCGAAGTACGCCGACTCCTCCACGTCCTCGGTGCCGCTCAGGTCGGGACGGGCGAGGGTGCTCGCGTCGCGGGTGAGGAAGAAGCCGCGGTTGGGGAGCCGTTCCAGGATGCCGACCTCGGTGAGGAACAGCATCGCCTTGCGTACCGGGGTGCGGGAGACCGTCAGTTCGTCCGCCGCCCACTGCTCGGTGACATGGGCGCCCTCCGTGAGGCCGCGACGACGCATCAGGTCCACCAGCCGGGTGGCCATGGAGGTGGTCAGGTCGGTCCTCGGCATCGTTCCTGCGCTCTTCACGTGGTGGGTCGGCGGAGCCTCATCCTATGAACCCGGCCGTCACCGGCAGGGGTGCATCAGTTCCCGTCCATGGAGGCTGATCCGGGAAAGGATCGGAACTGGATTGTATCTAGCTATTAATTGATACAGCATGGCCTGGACGGCATGAGGCTCCGATGACCGTCTCGTACGGTGCCCGTCTACGGCGACCTCTCCGGGAACAGGGCGCGGGCGCGGTCCGGGTCCGGTGAGACGAAGACGGCGTCCGCGGTGACCAGTTCGGTGGAGCGTTCCTCCTCGGTGCTGATCGCGCCGGCCACGAAGATCTTGCGGTCCTCCGTGCCCGCGACGCGGGCGTGGACCCGTAGCGGGGTCTCCAGCGGGACAGGCCGGTGGTACCGGGTGCGCAGGGAGACCGTCATGGCGGGGGTCCCCGCCGCATAGCAGGCCCAGCCCATCAGCTCGTCCAGCAGCATGGCGCTCATGCCGCCGTGCACATACCCGGGCGGGCCTTCGTGGGCGATGCCGAGGGTGCAGTGGCCCACGACCCCGTCGCCGTCCGGTGTCACCCGCATCGGCGGGGCGAGGGCGCTGCCGGGGCCGGTGACGGGGCTGTACATCCGTACTCCGCCGGGGAACTCGTCCACGGCCGGGATCTCCGCGCGCAGCCGCCTCCGGCCGGTCAGCTGCCCGGTGAGCCGACGGACTTCGCCGGCCATCCGGTGGAGGGCCTCGGCCGGGGCGGCCGTGCGTACGGTGGCGTCGACGAGGGCGCGCAGTTCGTGGCCCAGTGCGGCGATCGCCGCCCGCTGGTGGTCCAGTTCCTCGGCGGCCGTCGGCGGGTGTTCGGTGAGTGGTGCGTTCATCGGGTTTCTCGGTCAGCCGTCCGTGCGGACGAAGACGGGCTTGAGGTGCTTCTCGGGCAGGGCGTCGGGCAGTTGCTCCCAGTCGATGACATGGGAGACGACCCGCCGGGGGTCGACCTTGCCGGAGCGGGCCAGTTCGAGGGCGTCGGGGATGTGGCCCCGGACGTTGTCGCGGGCGACGCGCAGGGTGACGCCGGTGAGGTACATGTCGAGCAGCGGCAGCTCGCCGGGCCGGAAGTGGTTTCCGGCGGACTCGCAGATGCCCTCCGGGGCAAGGGACTTGACGGCCAGGGCGAGCTGGTCGACGCGCCCCGTGGCCTCGACGGCGATGTCGAACCCGGGCCGGACGGGCTCCAGCGTCTCGGCGGTGTCCGCGCCGAAGCCACGGGCGATCTCCCGGTGCGCGGGATCCGGGTCGACGTACAGCACCTCGGCGGCGCCGAGCGCGCGGGCGATGTCGCACACGTACAGGCCGATGCTGCCCCGGGCGACGACCAGGACACGCGCTCCCGGCCGCTGCTTGAGGTGCGGTGCGACCAGACGCCAGGACAGCGACCAGTTGTCGCTGGCCGACGCCATGGCGACCGGGTCCAGATCGGCGGGCAGCGGCACCAGCATGGCGTCCGCCCATGGGACCCGGACCAGATCGGAGAAGAGCCCGCCCCAGCTGCCGCCGATGGGCGCGCCGTACATCGCCATGTGCGGTACGGCCGTGCAGTGCGCGGTCAGCCCGGCGCGACAGCGGTCGCACGCGCCGCAGTTGATGGACCACGGGACCACCACCAGGTCGCCCGGCGCCACGGTCGTGACGGCGTCGCCGGTCTCCACGACCCGGGCCACGCACTCGTGGCCAAGGGCGAACGGCGGGTCGATGAAGCCATGCCCGGCCAGGATCGCCGAGTCGACGTCGCAGGAGGTCGCGGCCACCGGGGCGACGATCGCCTCCTGGTCCGAGCCGAGCTTCGGGTCGGGCGCCTCACACCACTCGACGGTGTGCCGGGCGACGTAGGTCAGCTCACGCATCGGCCCGCTGCCCCTTCGCCAGGGCCACGAGGTCGGCGTACCGGATCACCGATCCGCCCGCACCCCAGGTGCCGTCGGCCTGCTCGTGCACCAGCACCCACACCCGCAGGGCGTCGTCCTGGGTCAGCCCGGCGGCGTCGAGCACGGTCCTGGTGGCGTCCTGGACCAGCCCCGCCTTGCGCCGCTCGGACACGGCGCCCTGCGGCACCGTCACCTCGACCAGGAAGCGGGGCGCGTCGTCCTCGGCGGTGGTCTGCGTCCCCTCCGGCAGCTCTACGAGATAGCTCCACGCCTGGGCGCGGAAGAACGCCGTGTCGGGCGCCCCTTCCCACCGCAGCAGTACGGCGGCCAGGTCCCGCTGGACGGTCTTGCGGCCCTCCTCGGTCAGCGAACCCGCCGGGACGGTGAGCCGGATCATCGGCATGACGAAGTCTCCCCTCGTGTTCTGCGCACTGTCTGCGCACGGTCTGCGTTCTGCCCGCACACCGTCTATGACAGTCGTTATAAGTGAAGGTCACGCTAGACTATGACGAGCGTTATAGCCAGAGGGGAGTTACGGTCGTGGCCAAATCCAGCGCACCGTCAGCCGGTGCACCGTCACGTGACCGCATCGTGGCCGGGGCGGCCGACCTGATCAGCAGGCGCGGTCTGAAAGCCGCGAGCATCCGTGAGGTCGCCAAGCACGCCAAGGCACCGCTCGGCTCGACCTACCACTACTTCCCCGAGGGCAAGCAGCAGCTGGCCACCGAGGCCGTCCGGTACGCGGGTGCGGCGGTGTCCGGCATCCTGCGCAGGCAACTGGACGCCGGCCCGGTCGCCGGTCTGCGGGCCTTCCTGGCCCTGTGGCGCGGCATCGTCGTGGAGAGCGACTTCCGCGCGGGCTGCCCGGTGCTGGCCGTCTCCGTCGAGGAGCCGCCCGCCGACGAGACGCCACCGGCCCTCGCCGCCGCGGCCGAGGCCTTCCAGGACTGGGAGCGGCTGCTCGCCGAGACGCTGCGCACGCACGGCGCCGACGCCGAGCGGGCACCGGGGCTGGCGGCCCTGATCGTGGCCTCCGTCGAGGGCGCGATCGCCATGAGCCGCGCCAAGCGCAGCATGGAGCCCCTGGACCGGGTCGCCGAGCAGCTCGAAGCGCTGATCGTCGGCGCGGTGGGCGGCCCGGCCTGAGAGCCTGTCGCACAGGCTCTGAGGAGGGGGGCGCCGGGGCCAGGCAGTGGCAGGCGCGCCGGTCAGCCCACGCAGCCCACATGGGCCAGCGCCTGCTTCAGCAGCACCCCGTGCCCGCCCGGCATCTCGCTCTGCACCGCCGGTGACAGGGCCTCCTGCGGGCTGAACCAGACCAGGTCCAGGGCGTCCTGGCGGGGACGGCAGTCGCCGGTGACCGGGACGACGTAGGCGAGGGAGACCGCGTGCTGACGCGGGTCGTGGTACGGCGTGATGCCCTGCGTCGGGAAGTACTCCGCGACGGTGAAGGGCTGCAGGGAGGTCGGGACGCGGGGGAGCGCCATCGGGCCGAGGTCCTTCTCCAGGTGACGCAGCAGGGCGTCGCGCACGCGCTCGTGGTGCAGCACCCGGCCGGAGACCAGCGTCCGGCTGACCGTTCCGTCCGCTCCGATGCGCAGCAGCAGGCCGATGCTGGTGACCTCGCCGCTGTCGTCGACCCGCACGGGCACGGCCTCGACATACAGGATCGGCATCCGGGCGCGCGCCATCTCCAGCTCGTCGGGGGACAGCCAGCCGGGCGTGGTTTCGGTCATGTCAGACATTGCTTGATCATACTTTCCGGGAATTGCGAACGCTCAGTCGCGGGGCTGACGGGGGTCGGTGTCGGCGGACAGTCCGTAGAGACGGCGGGCGTTGTCGCCGGGCGGCCCCCCCCCCGCCCGCCCCGCCGCGCCGGGGGGCGGGGGGGGGGCGGCGGCCGCACGAAGGACTCACGATGAACCACCCTGTGGGAGCCGAGATAGAAGCCACCGCCCAGTGGCTGGAGCAGCGTGGCGCCGACGGTGCGGCCCATGTCCTGCGCCGCGTCGCTCACCAACGCGACAAGGCGCGCACCCGGGAAGACGACGCACTGGACCGCGTGCACCGCTATCGCCTGGCCTGGTGCTCGGCGCGTCGGCGTGCCGAGCACCAGGCTGCCGGAGCTGCTGAACTGGCACGGCGACTGGGCAACACGCCCTACCTGCTCAGCGGGCAGGCCAGGCCTTCAGCGCCTCCCGCGCTGGAAGTCGCCCGCGACAACGCCCTGATGCGTGTCGATCTGGCGCGCTTTCAGAACCTGGTCGAACGCGCGGGCTGGATGCCCGACGCCGAACCACGCCGCCTGTGGCGCTGGCGCAACGGCTGGTGGGAACTGGCCTATCGCAGGAAGAACCCGAAGGATGGCTGCCACGACTCCGGGTGGTACCTGTGGGGGCCGGCCGAAGGCTGCTTCGGCGAGTGGACGGCCGGACGGAAGGCCGAGGCCACCATCGCGGCCGACCGGTTGATCACCCAGCATCTCGCCGCGGCGGCCGAGGCCGAGCAGTGAACACCCGACCCCAGAGCGCGCCCGTCACGCTGCCCAGCGTGCAGGCCGCAGGGCAGTGGCAGCCGCGCGTTATCGGCCTCGACCTGTCCCTGACCTCGACCGGGATCGCGGGAACGGGCTGGGCGCTGGCGGCCCGGCCCGGAAAGCGGCGCAACCACGAGCGGCTCGACTGGCTGCTGGCCGCCCTCGCGGTGCGCCTGCAGGACGGCGCGGACCTGGTGGTGGTCGAAGGCGCAGCGTACGCGCAGGGCGGGCAGGCCGGACATCACGAACTGGCCGGACTGTGGTGGCTGGTGACGCAGTACCTGTGGCGCCAGCGCATCCCGTATGCCGTGGCCAACCCCCACCACCGCACGATCTACGCGACCGGGCGGGCGAATCCTGCACAGCACCTTCCCCGCAAGGAGCGGTCCCGCGTGGCCAAGGGCATGGTGCGCAACGTGGCGGTCGAGCGGTACGGCGTCGAATGCGACGGCCCGGGGCGGTACGACCAGGCGGACGCCACGATCCTCGCCGCGATGGGCCTCGACTGGCTCGGCTACCCGACGGTCCCGGTTCCGGACACCCACCGGCGGGCCCTGGAAGCGGTGCAGTGGCCCGAACTCATCCCAATTTCCGCAAATTAGGGAATTGAATTTGCGGAAAATAAATGCGAATTCAAATGCATGGACCTTGCTCTTGGGGTATTTGCCATTAAGATATAAGTAAGAAGTTCGGAAATGCCAAACACTCGGAAAGGGAAAGCGGTGCGGAAACTGCCTTACGAACAACTCCCCTTCGCTAGGGCGAAAGCCGACGAGGAAACCCTCGTTGCTGCCTTCCATGACGCCGAAGTCCACTGGGAAATCTCCAAGGACGAACGATTCTGCGTCCTCACCCACCATGGCGTCAGCTGGACCGTCGTCAACGCCGACCACCTCTCCACCGTCGCGGCCGACGAACAAAACAGTGGAATCCGCATCACGCGCATCATCGACCGCCCTCTCACCCCGAGCGAACTCCTCGCACTCAACAAGGCCTTGACACACCACGGCTGCCGGTAACACCACCCCGCCTCACCTCGCGCCCCCGGCCCACGGCCGGGGGCGCACCCATACGCGCAAGCGTCCTCTTGGAGACCCACCCTCATGACCTACAACCGAGGAATTCAGACCCTCGCCAACCACATCGGCATCGAACCCGAATACGTCGCCCGCGCCCTGCGCGCGGCATCCAGCGCCCACGCCGTCATACGCGCCAACCAATTCCAGCACCTGACCGACGAGCAATTCCGACACCTCACGGGCGGCGACCGCCATGTTGTCGCCGTGGTCGCCAACCTCGCGATGCGCTTCGCCGGACGCGTCGAGGACGCGCTGCTCCTCATGGACATCTACCACGCCAGCCAAGGCGCCAAGCCGCCCCGGCAGGTCATCCGCAAGGGCGTCGGAACCGTCCCCGAGCACCACGAGCACCCCCACATCCAGCAGGCCATCCGCATCCTCGACGCCGCCGGACTGCCGCCCATCGTCACCGACGGCACCTACCAACTGCGCCCCGGCTTCCAGGTCTTGCCCACCTGCGACGAGTTGCCTGGCTGGATCCTCATCGCACCCGATCCGGACTGCGATGACCGCAGCGGCTTCGCCGGCGGCCGCCTGGGCTACCTCGCCGTCATGCGCTGGGCCGGATGGGGCGTCATCACCGAACCCATGCCCTCAGGGCTGTGGGCCGTCGTCCACCCCGACTACCGGAACACCCCCTTCACCTCCTGACCGTGAGCGTGCCCGGGCCCGCTCACCGGCGGGTCCTGGGCACCCGACCCCGAAAGGCCAAACGCACGTGAAGTTTCCGGTAGACGACGACACCCTCCGCACCTGGTCCAAGCTCCTCGCCCTGACCCCCGCGCAGACCGCCGCAGCCCTCGCAGGCATCGAGAACACCCTGCGCCACGGCTACGCCAACCGCCCGCCCGCGCTGCTCGACAGTTCCTTCGAGGAACTGGTCGACGCCATGAGCGAGGACGAGTTTGCCCTGATGTTCCTGATCAGCGGCCTGCACCAAGCCGGGCACCCGGACGCCGCCCGCCGCGTGGAGCTTCGCGCCATCAAAGCCGCGCTCGCCGCTGGCCCCGACTGCTGACGCCCCTCCACCCACAGCACCACCCCCGCCGCCCCGGCCGCGCACCCCGCGCACCGGGGCGGCGCCGTACACGCCCGCAGAAAGGAATCCGCAGACATGTCCGACGACTTCTTGCCCCGCGCCGCGGCGCCGGCCGCCGCACGGCCCGCGCCCTCGTGGGCGAAGAAGCCCCCACCCAAGTCCAAGGCAGCCGTACGCCGCCCCACCACAACCACCTGGCGGAAGGCCTACGCCCCACGCAACCCCCACGAGCACGCCCGCAAGATCGCCGAGAACGTCATCGACGCCTGGCACCAGAACTACGGCGGCAGCAGCATCGACATACCCCTCGGCACCGTCGCCGCACTCGCGCTCCTACGCCAGCCCCACCAGGTCGGCACCGGCCTCGCCGACTGGATCCTCAACCTCCAGCCGCACGAACTGCCCCAGCTCTTCAAGGAGATCTACCTCGGCTACTGGATCAGCCGCCCGGACCTGATCAACCGCGCCCTGCGCCTGCACGACTGGACGTGGAACCCCGACCCCGACCCCCAGCAACTCCGCGCCGTCCAGGCCGTCACCCACCGCGCCATCAACCAAGGCCTGTTGGACCTCACCGGCCACGACGACCCCTACATGCGCGCTGAAACCGACGTCCTCAGCCCGCTCCTGACCGGCCTGCGCCACAAGAGCGACAAGAAGTGGCGCGGCGAATACCACACACCAGCCAGCGTCACCGACCTCATGGCCAACATCACCGTGGACAAGGACTTCGCCCAGCCCGGCATGACCATCCGCGAACCCTCCGTCGGCTCCGGCACCATGCTCCGCTCCGTCGCCCAACGCCTGCGCTACCTCGGCCTCAACCCGCACGACTACCTCTGGTACGGCAACGACATCGACGCACTCGCCGCAGCCTGCGCCGCCATCAACGCGATCATCTGGGACCTCGGCCCCAAGTGCCTCATCGGCTGCGCCGACTCCCTCGCCCTCGAAGACGGCGGCTACGCGAAGACGCTCGCCGAAGCCAAAGAGGCCTTCGAGCAACGTGACCGCTACGTGGACACCGCCACCACGATCGCCGCCCACCAACGCGCCTTCCGCTTCGTGGACGACCTCATCTCCGGCAAGGAGACGACCGCCGCATGAGCATTGAGGACGACCTCGCACGACCACGCGCCACCCCCACCCAGGACAGGCGCCCACCCGCCTTCGCGCTGCCCCAACCCACCGGCGCGGCGCACCCGCTCAATCAGCTCGTCCCCGACCTGGAGGCGCCCTGGACAAAGGAGGACACCGAGACCCCCGACCGCACCGCTGCCTACACCCACCCCGAAGGCCACCACATCGGTCTGCGCCTCCAAGGCGGCGACCTGATCATCCAGACCTGGATCGCCGCCGGCCCCGACCTACCGCCCGTCCCCGACGGCACGGAGACAGAGCAGGCCGAGGCCCAGGCAGCCAACGACGCACGCCTCCAACCCGGCCGCACCTGGCACCGCACCATCCCCATCCGTTACACCGACGACCTCACAGCGGCCATTGACACCGTCCTGCGCGACGGCCTCATCCGCTCCCTCACCACCAAGCCCAAACGCATCCGCGCCACCACGTACGGGCCAGCCCCAGAAACCAGCACCCAGCAGGCCCACTCGACCCAGAAGGAAGGCACCCCGAAGTGACCACGCCAGACCCCCGCATCAAGGTCGACGGCCCCGCCGAATTCGCCCAGCTCCTGCCCTTCCTCGTCGGGCACCAGCCCGAGGACTGCATCGCCCTCCACGGCCGCATTGCCACCGGGACCGGCACCGGGCCGACCATGACCATGTCGCTCCCCGAAGACCCCGACGCCTGGCAGGCAACCGCCGCAGCCTTCGCGGCCAAGTTCATCCACATCACACACGCGCCCGGACACTCCGACGTCCTGGACATCGTTGTCTTCCTCTGCCGCACCCCGCGCCCCGGCCAGAGCGCAGAGGAGACCGCCGAGGAATTGCGGCCCCTGGCCGACTACTTCGTCGACGCCTTCACCGACATCGGCCGCGCCCCCGTCCAGTCGACCATCGCCCTCGTCGACGACCGCTGGTGGGCATACGAGTGCCACCTCCCCGGATGCTGCGAGGGCGACACGCTCCCCAGCCCCGACGACCCCACCAGCGTCGCCGCGCAACTCGCCCACCACGGCTGGACCCTCGGACGCCGCACCAGCGAGATCACCCAAGAGTTCCGGCCCACCGAGCCGCAGGACGCCGCCAACCTGCTCCGCGCCCTCGACAACGAGGGTGAGGTCTGGGCCCGATACTGCGCCAACCCCTCCGACGACGGCACGTTCCTGCAGGCCACCCACACGCTCCTAAAGACCGCCATAGCCGACTTCCGAGCCGGCGCCACCGGACTCGCCCACGACATCACCGCCCGACTCATCCACGGCCTCAACGACGAATGGGCCCGCGACCACGGCCTCGAACACATCGAGGACGACGACCTGCCCCACGCCCGCCGCCTGTGGGCCTTCCTCGCCCGCCGCTCCATCGCCCCGTACGAAGCCGCCGCCGTCCCCGCACTCACCCTCCTCGCCGCAGTCGCCTGGCGACAGGACGACATCCCCACCGCGCGCTACGCCCTCCAGCATGCCCTCGCCCTCGACCCCGACGACGACTTCGCCGACGCCCTCCACGAGGCCATCAACCACGGCGTCGACGCCGCAAGCCTCCTCCCCATCGCCCGCACCGCGAAGGCCGAGCGCCACGCCCGCGCTCAGAGCAACACCACCCCGACCGACTGACCAACCAGCCCTCGCGGCCCCGGCGCCCCGCCAGGGGCCGCGCTGAGCAGAAAGACCGCGCATGACCACACCAGCCGCATCCGTCGTCTGGCTCCGCCCCGAATTCCAAGGCCGCGAAGACGAGTTGGTCCACCTCTCCGCCGCAGCCGCCCTCGTAGGAGTCACACGCTCCACCATCAGCAACTGGCTCAAACGCCACCCCAAGTTCCCGAAAATCGCGCTTCAGATCGGCATAGGCGCCCGCCAGGCGAAGTACATCCCCCGCAGAGAGTTCCTCGACTTCGCGCATGGGCAGCTGAACAAGGGGACCGGCACCGCCCGAAAGACGGGCCCGCACCGACCCACAGCCGTCATACGCGCCGAAGAGATCGCCCACCACGAGCGGCAGATCACCCGGCTCACGGACCTGGAGAAGCGCCAGGCTAGGAATCTCGCGAACACAAGGCGTGCCCTGCGGAAGCATCGTGCTCGCTTGGGACAAGCCCGTCAGAGGTTGGACGCAGAGATAGCAGCGGTCCGCAGCCTCGAACATGCGGATACGGCGGCAGAAGCAAACTCCACACCATCTCCGGGCGAGCCGCTGACGGCGGGGTAATCTTTAAGAACACGTCCTGACCTGCGAAGACGTGGTGCGCTCCTCCCCCGGGCGAAGAGGGCGGCGACCCTTTCGCCGGTAAGGAACTCCGCTGCGCGAGAGTTCCACCCTGCGATTCCCCCCTTGGATTGACCTGCCGTGACGCGTGGGAACTCGGCCGCGGGTGCGCCCGGGAAGTCTCGCGGGGGGACCTTTAGGGGACACGCAGGGGACGGAAGGATCGAGAAAGACCGGGATGACCGAAGCAAGCCCTGAGCCGCCCTGCGCCTCTGACCTGCGAAAACAGGAAGGTTGAGGCAAGATCGGCAACTGCTCGGAAGAACCCGAAAGGACTCATAATCCGTCGGCCGTGGGTTCGAGTCCCACCCGCCCCACCAGTGGTCACCTGTGCAGAAACGTTCTGAGCTGTGAAAGCGCAGACCCGGCGGGAGCAGGCTCTCGCTGTCGCAGGCCGACAAGACCGGATTCAGGCCGCGGCCGCGCTCTCCCTGTCACGTCTGGGCCACTGAGCCGGCCGGGGCCCGATGCGGCCCGCAGGTGCCCGCTCAGGAGTGTCGCGGGAGCAGGCGGACGGGGAGGCGGCGGGGGCCGCGGATGAGCAGGCCGTGGCGCCAGGGCAGGGTTGCGGGGTTTGCGTCCAGGGCCAGGTCGGGGCACCGCTCCAGGAGTGCGGTGACGGCGGTCGTGGTCTGGAGGCGGGCCAGGGGGGCGCCCAGGCAGTAGTGGATGCCGTGTCCGAAGGCCAGGTGACCGCTCGTGGCGCGGTGGATGTCGAAGCGGTCCGGGTCGGGGAAGCGGGCGGGGTCGCGGCCGGCGTCGGCGAGTGCGAGGAGTACCAGCTCGCCGCCCCCGGGGATCATCACGCCGGCGATTTCCAACGGCTCGGTGGTGAAGCGGTACGTCGTCGTCTCGACCGGGGTGTCGTAGCGCAGCATCTCCTCGACGGCGTTGTCGATGAGGCCCAAGTCGGCGCGCAGGTCCGTGAGTTGGTCCGGGTGGCGAAGCAGGGCGAGTACGCCGGAGGCGATGAGGTTGACGGTCGTCTCGAAGCCGGTGACGAGCAACAGCCAGGCCATGCCGACGAGTTCGTCCGAGGACAGGCGGTCGCCGTCCTCGTCCGTGGTGCGGATCAGAGCGCTGATCAGGTCGTCGCCCGGGTGTCCGCGCTTCTCGTCGATCATGTCGACCAGGTAGCGGGTCATCGCTGCCGTGGCGGCGGTGCGGGTGTCGCGGTCCGGGCTGCTGAGGGCCTCTTCGGCCCAGCTGCGGAAGGAACCGCGATCCAGGCGGGGCACACCGAGGAGCTCGCAGATGGTGCCCATGGCGAGCGGGAAGGAGAGGTCCTCGACCAGGTCCGCGCGTCCGTCGGGCGACGTGAGCATGGTGTCGAGGAGGTCGCCGGTCAGGGCCCGCACCCGCGGGGCGAGCGTCTCCACGCGGCGAGGGGTGAACTCCCTGGAGACCAGCCGGCGCAGCCGGGTGTGGTCCGGCGGGTTGGAGCTGAGCAGGTTCTCGCCCGCGGAGAGCCGGGCGAGGGGCAGGTCCGGGGACGCGTGCTTCCAGTTCTTGGACAGCGTGGGGTCGGCGAGGGCGGCCCGGCACGCCTGGTGCCCGACCACCAGCCACGCCTCCGCGCCCTCGGGCACCCGCACGCGGTGCACGGGGCCCTGGGCACGGAGTCCGGCGTAGACCGGGTGCGGATTCCTGAAGAATTCCTCGCCGAGCGTCCCGAAGTCTGCGACCACGTCCGTGACATCCGCGACGCCCGTGACATCCGATTTCATGGTGAGTGAATTCCCTTCAGGGATACGATTTTCAGGGATGGGCGGAGATGTTCCGGTTCTCGAACACTTCCCGGGCCGTCCTGATGGCATTGAGTACGCGCGGGAATCCGGCGTACGGGGTCACCTGCAGAAGGATCTCCACGACCTGGGCCGGGTCGAGGCCGACGTTGAGGGCGGCTCCGATGTGCACACGCAGCTGGGGGGCCGTGTCGCCGAGGGCGGTGAGGGCGGCGACGGTGACGAGCTGCCTGCGCCGCGGTGAGAGCCACGGCCGGTGGTAGACGTCGCCGAAGGTGAACTCGACGATGAACCTGCCTAGGTCGGGGGCGATGTCGTCGAGGGAGGCGATGACGTCCAGGCCGTGTTGGCCGTCGATCTTCACGAGGTTCTCGGCGCCGCGCTCATAGCGGTCGCGGTCGTCGGCCATGACCGGCGGCTCGATGGTGACGCCGTGCTCGGTGAAGACGGTCCGGGCGACGCCGATCGCGTTGAGCACGCGCGGGAAGCCCGTGAAGGGGACCAGGTGGATGAGGGCTTCCACCAGCTCCACGGGGGGGACGCCGACCCGCAGGGCCGCGTCGATGTGGAAGTTCAGCTGGGGTGCGGTGTCCCCGAGGGCGACCAGCGCGCCGACGGTGACCAGCTCGCGTTCGAGCAGGTCGAGGCCGGGGCGGTCGAAGATGTCGGCGTAGGCCCACTCGGCCACGAAACGGCCCAGGTCCGGGGCGATGTCCGCCAGCGCGTCGACGACGGCGGCGCCGCGTGGGCCGGAGACCTCCTGGAGGATGGCGAGGCCGCGCTCGAATCGGGTGTCGTTCCGGTCGGCCGAGGATTTCTTTGATCCATTCATGATTCACCAGGCTAGTAATTGGAGTGAACGCCAAGCAATTTGCGAAATTCAGACGGTGCCGACCGCGACGACATTGCCCTCGCTGATGTATCCGTCCGGATGCCGCAACGGATTCGTCGGGTCGTCCGGGTCGAGGAAGGGCGCCCAGCCGCCCGGAATCCCGAGACTCGATGCCTGCCGTGCGAAACGCGCGCACGCGTTGCCGTAGAACCGCAGGGCCGCCGGGGAGAGCGGAGCGTGGTGCTCCATGAGGATCGTGCGCTGTCGTACCGAACGCAGACCGGCCTCGCGCAGCCGGCGATACAGGTCCCGGCCGCGCAACAGCTGCCGGGCGTATCCCGGTGAGACGGCGGACGCGCGGAAGAAGTCCGTGATCAGGAAGGGGTCCGCGGGGCGTACGGTGCTCAGCGTGCCGTCGACGTCCTTGACCGCGACGAGCCCCCCGGGCCGGGTGACCCGGCGGAACTCCGCGAGCGCGCAGGCCAGTTCGGCGTCGTCGAGGTACTGCGTGGTGTTCGCGCACCACACCGCGTCGAACGAGTCGTCCGGGTAGGGCAGCCGCAGCAGGCTGCCCTGCCGTACCTCCAGGCGCGCCCTGACGGGGTGGTCCCGCATCCGCTCGGCGGCTCGTTCGGCGCTCTCCTCGGCCAGGTCGAGCGCGGAGATCCGGCCCCGCTCGCCGACGAGTTCCGCGAGCCGGGGCAGGAAGGCGCCGCTTCCGCAGCCCGCGTCCAGCACATGCCAGCCGGGGCGGATGCCGACGCCGTCCAGGGCCTCCAGGTAGGCGTCGGCGCAGGCCTCGAAATGAGGGTCGACGATCTCCTCGTGGGTGAAGGCCAGGCCGGTGGAGGTCGTGTAGCCGAGGGCGGCGTGGTCGTCGGTCAGCATGCGGTGGCTCCGCCCGAGGTGGTGGACCTCTGCGCCTGGCCGAGGAGGTCCGAGAGGATCTCCGCGGTCGCCTCCGGTGCCTCCAGCGGGGCGAGATGACCGACGCCGGGGAGGGTGACGAGCCGGCCGCTCGGCAGGGCGGCGGCGGTCTCGCGGGCCTCTTCGAGGGTGACGAGCTCGTCCTCCTCGCCCTGGACGACGACCGCGGGAACGCCCGTGGTGCCCAGGGTGGGCAACGAGTCCTCGCGGGCGGCGATGGCCCGCTGCGCCCACGCGACGGAGTCCGGTGCGGCGGCCCGCGCCCGGTCCGTCACCCGGTTCAGCAGCCGGGGCCGCCCGGCACGCGTGGTGGCGCCGAGCAGGGACGGGGCGGTGTCCGTGACGATCCTGGCGCGCAGGGAGTCGTCCAGGAGCAGTTCGGCGAAGCGCAGGCGCGCCGCGGCCTGCTCCGGTGTGTCGGCCGTGGCCCGGGCGGCGAACAGGGCCAGCGCGCGGACACGGTCCGGATGGCGGCGCAGGAACGACATCGCCGTATAGCCGCCCATCGAGCAGCCGGCGAGGGCCACGGCATCGAGGCCGCGCCGGTCGAGTTCGCGGGCCAGGTCGTCGGCGACGAGGTCGAGGCAGGGCGTGTCGCCGGCGGGGAGCGGGGCGCCGCCGAAGCCGCGCTGGTCGACCGGGAGCACAGGGTGGCCGTGGGCGCGCAGGGCCCGGGCCGTTTCGTCCCACATGGACGAGTCCAGGGGCAGGGCGTGCAGAAGGACGACCGGGAGGCCGCCGCAGGCCGTCGTCTCGCTCATCGCCGGGCCGCCCGCTCCGCGTCGCCGACGAACCGTTCCACGTGGTCGGGCAGCCGGGCACCCCGCAGCCACGCGAAGGCGACCGGGGACGGGGGCAGGTCGCGCACCGGGACCACCCTGATGTCCGCGGGCAGGACCGCGTCCAGGGACTGGAAGGACACATGCATCGCCGTGCTGTTCCGGAGCAGGTCCACCAGGGCGGGGACGGTCGTCATGGGGTGCCTGCGGCGGATGGTGCGGCCCCGCGGGGTGTGGGGTGGTACGACGCGGTCCCAGACGTTCGCCGGGAAGTCGCCGGGGCACTGGAAGCCGTCGTAGTCGGCGACGTCCTCGATGGAGACCGACTCCCGCGCGGCCAGGGGGTGCTGGGCGCCGACGAGTACGGCACGGCCGTCCCGGCAGACCGGGGCGCCGACCTCGATGTCGGGTTCGCGCGGGTCGTACTTGACGATCATGATGTCCGTCGCTCCGGCACGCAGGGGAGCGAACGGCTCGGCGACCTCGTAGGGGACGTACTCCACCGACGACTCCGGATGGCCCGCGGCGGCCACGATGCGGGAGGCGAGGTGGGGGGAGCCGTGGATGCCGAGCCGGACGGCCGGCGGCGGGGCGGCCACGCCAGGGGCGGCAGCGGGCATGGAGGCGGCAGCGGGTGTGGGGGTGACGGCGGGTGTGGGGGTGGTCATGGGTCAGACCTCCGTGGTCAGTCCGGCGTAGGCCTGGAGCTGGTCCGGGCGGTGGACGTCGGTGTCGACGCGGAGCGTGGCGAACTCGGCGACGAGGCCGTTCAGTCGAGGCACGAACCGCAGGGTCAGGCGGTCACCGGGGCCGATCAGGCCGTCCAGGACGGCCTCGGCGAGCAGATGGTTGATGTGCACGAGCGCCTGAGCGAGCGTCACCTTGGCGGTGGCGACGTACAGGTCGCGGCTGACGGCGGGGCGGGAGCGCACGGTGCCGGGCACGGTGACGGTGGCCGCCGGTCGCGCGGTCAGTTCGTGTCCGGCCTCGAAGGTCTTGAGGAGGCGGCGCAGCGTGGCCGTCGCCGCGCCCGGCGCCGGACCGCGCCAGGCCACCGAGCCGTCGCCCGCGACATGGTCGAAGTCGAACCGCTCGCGCAGGTTGGCCGGGCTGCCGGCCAGATAGACGGTGCGCGTGAAGGAGCGGCGCCAGGCGTCGCGCGCCTCCGGCGGCAGGGCGAGAGCGAAGGCGCAGGTCTCGCGTACCCAGCGGGCCAGGTCGAGATGGCCCACGACGACCACGGCCAGCACCTCGCTGTCGACGCTGTCGGTGGTGTCGGCCGTGCTGGCGCCGTGGACGCCGGCTCGCAGGGCGCTCAGGTCCTGGGCGCTGGACAGGTCGAACCGGTCGGCCAGTTCGGGGCGGGCGGTGCGGACGCGTTCCACGGCGGAGCGGAGCAGCTCGGCGGCGGAGAGCGGATGGGGTGGGGCGGGGGCCGCGGCTTCGGCTTGTGGGGCGGGCACGGAGGCCATGGGCGGGAGCGTGGCCGTGCGGCCGGTGAGCGCGGTCGGTTCGGGGAAGCCGGTCACAGGTACACCGCCGACAGGAGTCCGGGGTCGGGAGCGGGCCGTCCGCGGCCCAGCAGGGAACAGGTCAGCCGGTAGGGGTCGACATACGTGTGGCTCCGCCGATGCCGGTCGAGCGCGTGCAGCAGCTCGCCCGGCCCGGCCGTGACGGCGTCCCGGGAGCGCCGGAGCAGCCGGGCGGCCACGGTGAGGCAGTTGCGCAGCAGGTCGTGGCGGAACGACTCGCGCTGGCCGGGGCCGAGGGTCGCGACGAAGTACAGGCGCATGCCCAGCCGCAGTGCCTCGATGTCGTCACCGCAGGTCTCGCGGGCCTCGCCGAGCAGCACGCCGGCCGTGTGGCCACGCCAGCCGCCGTGCCGGGCCGAGGTGATCCGTCCGTCGATGGGCACCCGCCCCACGGGCACCCGGCGCACGGTCGGACCGAGCCGGGTCAGGACGCGGTTCAGCAACTGGTAGTCGGTGTCCAGCTCACGGTCGTAGAGCAGGACGACCTCGTCGTACCAGGGGACGAGCGGCAGCAACTCCCGCAGGGCGCAGGCGAGGTAGTTTGGGCGGCCGTCCGAGGTGACGATACGGCGCAGCGGCATGCCGTACCGGGTGAGGTCCAGGTAGACCGGGCCGCCCCAGGCGCGCTGGTCGAGGGCGAGGCCCGCGGCACAGAGCCGTTCGATCATCTCCTCCAGGGCGAGGCCGGGCGGCTGGTGCTTCCGGAGACCCGGGTCGTGCATGCCGAGCCGCTCGTAGTGCCCGGCCCACAGCTTCAGCAGCCGCTCGCTCGCGGGGTGCACCCAGCCGCTGTGCTCCACGGCGTCCCGGTACGGCCGCAGCGCCTGGGCGCTCTGCGGTTCCTCGGCGCGATAGCGGACGTACAGGTCGCCGATCTCCTCCTCGGAGAGCTGCGTGCAGTCGGTCTCGCCGTGCGCGCGGTCGAGGTACTCCCAGAAGCCGACCGTCTGCTCGGTGACGTGGTAGGTGGTGTGGCTGTAGCGGTACGTCACCTCGGCGAGCGGCATCGTGGCCCGGAACATGACGTCCGTCCACAGCAGACCCTTGAGGTGGCTGGGCGTCAGCGGTTTGGTGGGGGTGACCGTGACCGGGGCCAGCAGCACGTTCTTGCGCGGCGGCATCTTCATGCTCCTTTCAGGGCGGCGGTGAGGGCTTCCCGGAGTCCGGCCCGGGTGGGGGGAGTGGCTTCGGGGGGCGGTGCGGGGGCTCGTGCGGGGGCCGGTGCCAGGGCTTCGGAGGCTTCGGGGGTTTGCCGTATGCGGGCCAGGAAGCTCTCGTCGGCGACGAGCCGGGCGGGGGTGGTGAGGCTGGTCCGGGCGCGGGTGACTGCCCGCCATACGACGGGATCGGTCGCCGCCGCAGCGATCGCGGCGGCCCAGAGCGGCGCGGACACAGGGGACACGGGTGGGGTGGGGGAGGCCGGGGAGGACGGTGCCGCCCCTGTCTCCGCCCGCCATCGCTCGATGCGCGACCAGGAGTCGTGGCTGCCCTGCTCGAACCAGGGGCGGAGCAACTGGTCGGTGAGGTCTGCCGCGGCATCGCTCAACTCGTGGTCCGCGTAAGGGTGTTGGTCGATCAGCTCGGCGAGCCGGAAGGCGTGGGTGAGGGCCAGGGACAGGCCGCGGCCGAACATCGGGTCCGTGACGCAGGTGGCGTCGCCGACCTGGAGCAGGCCCGGGAGGGGCGGGGCGCCCCGCAGGATGTTCGGCGGCATGCCGGTCACCCGTACCGGGCCCAGCGGCTCCACGGCGTCCTCGTCGACCCAGGCGGCCAGATACGGCGAGATCCGGCACGCGGCGGTGAAGGCGCCGGGGTCGCTCAGCGCCGCCGTGCCGTGATCGTTCGGCAGGGTGCCGAGGGTGATGGCGAACACGTCGTTGTCCGCCGGATGCGCCACGGCCGAGTAGTGGCCCCAGATGCCGCCGGCCGCGTCGCCCCGGTTGAGCGGGCCCGGCGCTGGGCCGTCGGGGTCGCGCAGCCGGTAGAAGCGGCCGAAGGCGCGCAGGCTGCTGGGACCGGTGCGGTCGTCCGGCGCCGGGAGGCCCGCCGCGGCGAGCCAGGACCGGGCGGCGGAGCGGCGGCCGGAGGCGTCCACGACCAGGTCGGCGGGGACGGTCTCGCCGGCCGCCGTGACGACCGCGCTCACCCGGCCTCCGTCGAGCCGGAGTCCGGCGACCGTGGTGTCGTGGCTGACGGTCACCCCGGCCAGGGCCCGCACCGCCCGGTGGAGGACGAGATCCAGCACCGAGCGGCGGCAGACCAGGGTGACCAGGTCCTCGTCACGGACCGCACCGGGCGCCGCCGTCGTGAGGTCCAGCAGCCGCGCGCCCTCCTCCAGCGCCGCGTCCAGCACCGCGGGCGCGTGCCGCCGCAGTGTCCGTACGCCGAGCGCGTTGAGGATGTGGTCATGGGCGGCCTGTGGAACCATCGGCCGCCGCCACAGCTCCGCACTCTTGACGACGGGTCCGTCCGGCGGCGCCTCGCCCCGCTCCAGGACACGCACCCGATGGCCACGCGCGCCGAGTGCCAGGGCCAGGGCGAGGCCGGCGGTGCCGCCGCCCGCGATCACGGTGGCCGTCATGGTCAGCGTCGCCGGCCGTGGACGAAGAACACCCGCCGTACGTCGGTGACTTCGCGCGGCGGCACCGGGTCGGGCCAGCGCCCGTAGTCGGCGTCGGGCTCACCCGGCTGGACGGCACGTGTGTCGAAGCCGTACTGCTCGAACAGGGCCTCCGGCTCGTCGGTGCCGAACACCCAGGGGCAGCCCCACCCCTCGAACACGTCGAGCAGGCCGCGCATATGAGGGAGCGTCAGGGCGGCCCGGTTGACGATGTCGGCGGCGATCCGGCTGCCGGGCGCGGAGATCGCGGCGACCCGCTCCAGCATGCGCCGGGAGTCGGCCTCGGGGATGTAGTAGAGCAGGCCCTCCAGCAGCCATGTCGAGGGCGTGCCGGGGTCGTACCCGGCCTCGACGAGCCGGTCCTCCCAGCCGTCGTCGGTGAGGTCGACGGCGACCGTACGGTGGTCGACCCGGGGCTCGACCCCGCGCAGCCGCTCCGCCTTGAAGCCGAGCACCGACGGGCGGTCGACCTCGAAGTAGCGGATGTGGGCCGGCCAGGGCAGCCGGTAGGCGCGCGAGTCCATCCCGGCCGGGGCCAGCACGATCTGGGTGGTCTCCGGTGCCCGCGCGGCCTCTTGCAGCAGGTCGTCGAAGAACCGGGTGCGGATGGCGTTGTAGTCGGGGGTGCTGGGCAGGGAGCGGGGCCGGTCCGGGGGAAAGGTCGCGGCGCGGACCTCGGCCAGCAGCCCCGGCCCGTCCTCACCGGCCAGCCCTGCGGCGTACGGGTCTTCGTACAGCCGGTCCGCACGAAGGGTCTCGGCGGCGCGCAGGGCCGAGGTGAGCAGGGCGGTCCGTTCTACGGGGTTGAACACGGGCATGGGGGCTCCTCGTCGCGGGCGGGGCGGGGCGGAGGGTGTGGGTGGGGCGGAGACGCAAGGTGTCGGCAGGGCGGAGGGTGCGGGCGTGGGCGGAAGGTGTGGGTGGGGGCCGGATCGTGGTGGCCGGCCGGTGTGCCGATGGCGGTCGGGCGCGCCGGACGGGCCGGGTGCGCTGGGCGGGCCGGGTGCGCTGGGCGGGCCGGGGCGGATGTGTCGGGCGGGGCTCAGTCCGCGGTCGGGCCGGTCAGGCGCCGCCGCTGGGTGTTGTTCTGCCGGAACCAGCCACGACGGGCTCAACCCGCAGCCGTGCCGGTCAGGCGTTGCCACAGGGTGTCGTCCTGGCGGAACAGGCGGTCCTTCACCTGGGTCGGGCGGATTCCGGTCTCGACGGCCGTGTGCCAGTCGCGGGCGAACGCCTCGTCGTCCAGCAGCCGTACGGTGGGCCGGCCCAGCCGTCCGGCGCCCCGGGCGTGGCCGTACCCGGTGGACTCGGCCGCCAGGGCGCGGTCCAGATCGGCACCGAAGCGGGCGCTCTCGTGCGGTTGCCAGGGGGTGCGAGGCGCGATCGCGAAGACGTACCGGGGGGTGCCGTCGGCCGTCGGTTCGACCCGGCACGCCACGTTGCGCAGCCCGAGTCCGCCGCAGCGCAGGGCGGTGTGCAGGGCCCGTACGACCTGGGCGTCCCGCAGCCGCTCGCCGGCCGCGTCGGAGCGTACGCCCCGGCCGGCGTACTCCACCCGTGGCACTCCGCCGACCCGGTCGAGGACGCGGACCACGTCACCGACGGCGTACCGGTAGAACCCGCCGACATGGCTGAAGAGCACGTGGTAGTCCCGGCCGGCCTCGATCTCGTGCGGCAGCAGGGTCGCGCTGTCGGGGGCGAGCTCCTCGTCGGCGGGCACGAACTCGTAGACCGCGGCCGACGCGACGAGGCTGCCCGCCGTGCCGTGCCGGTCCAGCGCCACGCCGGTCGGGCCCTCGGAGGCGGCCACCGGTGCGGGCAGCACGGTGACACCGGTGCCGAACTCCTCGCGCAGCGCGGGGAGATAGAGCGAGGCGACGCCGGTGGTCCAGCAGAACAGGGCGCGCAGGCGGGGCCACACATGGGCGGGGCGCACGGTGCCGAAGTACTCGGTGAGCCGCTCCAGCTGGGCCGCTCGCTCCGGGGCGGGCGCACAGTGCGGCAGACCGCCCAGGGTTCCGTCCCGCACCTCCTTCACGATCCGCGGCCACCACAGGTTCAGCTGGTACGGCACCGCGGCGATCATCGCGGGGTTGATGCCGATCAGACAGCGCACATCGCTCTGCACGGCCAGCCGCAGCCGCAGATAGGCGCGGGCGAGGTGGTCGCCGGGCTCGGTGGGCACCGGCAGCACGGCCCAGGGCGCTCCGGTGCCGGGCTCGGCGGAGAGGGGTTCGCCGAATCGGGCACCGAAGTCGACCTGGCTGGCGCCCACATGAGGGCGGCCGTCGGTGGTGGTGGGCGGGGCGCTGAGCGGGTCGTGCTTGAGGTTGAGGACGGCATCGGGCCTGTGCAGCACCTCGGGGAAGTGCTCGATCAGGGGGGCCCAGGCCGCGAAGTAGAACGGCATGAAGGTGGTGCTCATGAAGCGCGCGGTGACGGGCACCTTCTTGTGCGCACCGGTGCTGCCGCTGCTGGTGAAGTACACCTCGGGCGCGTCGGCCGTGAGCAGGCCCCGCTCGCCCGCGGCGGTCCGCTCGATCAGCGGGGCGTGGGCGGCGTAGTCCTGCACGGGGACGGCGGCCCGGAACTCGTCCATCGTACGGATACGGGCGAACCCGTGCCGCCGGCCGAACTCGGTGTCCGCGTTGAAGTCCAGCAGGTCGGCGAGAACCCGTGACTGACTGTCCATCAGGTCCGCGTGCTCGGCGGCGAGCCGCGCGCGTTCGGCGTACACGCGCTCGCGGTAGCGGTCGGCGTGGCCCGGGGTGTGCCACACGGAGGGGACGTCAGGGACGTTCACGCGGTGAGCACCTTCCGTACGGCCTCGGCGGCGCGGTCCGCACCGGGCTGTTCCGGCAGCACGGTCACCGGCAGGTCGCGCACCTCCTCAAGGAGCAGCTTGCCCAGGTCCTTCTGATAGCGCTCGAACCCGGCCCAGTCGCCGTGGTCGCCCTCGTACTCAAGGGAGTTGAGGCCGGTTCCGTCACCGCGCCGCCGCCAGGCCGCCTCGGGTGAGACATCGAGGTAGACCACCCGGTCCGGCTGGGGGAATCCCCGCCACCAGTCGTACATCCGGCTGTCCCGGACCCCGGCCATCCGGCATTTCGCGAGGATCTTGTAGTAGTACGAGTCCACGAGCAGCGGCACCCGCGGGTCCCGCCCGCGCACCTGGTCCCTGAGGTGCACCACGGCCGTCTGGAGCACGCTGGCCAGGAAGTCCACCGAATAGGCGGTGCCGAGCCCGGGCAGCAGGTGGTCCTGCAGATCACGGCGGAGCCGGGGGATCAGCGCGTGCTCGGGGGCGACGAAGGCACTGTCCGTGGACACCAGCCGCCACTCGGGCAGCAGTGCGGCGAGACGGCCCATGACCGACGACTTGCCGGCCCCGTCGGGGCCCAGCAGCACGAAGAACGGACGCCCGCTCGTCATGCCCGCACGCCCCTGGTGCGCTCGGCCAGCCGCGCGCGCAGTTCCTCGTCGTCCCCCACGACGACGGGATGGCCCACGAGTTCCAGCATCGGCAGGTCGGAGATGTGGTCGCCGTACGCCCAGCAGTCGCGCGGGTCGATGGCGGGGTGGGAGTCCAACTCCCGTAGTACGGCGGCGCGTTTGCCCTCCCCGATGACCGGGGTCCCGACCTTGCCGGTGTAGCGGCCGTCGGCGACGAGCGGGCGGGTGCACAGGACGGTGTCGGCGCCCACCTCGCGCGCGAGGGGCTCCAGCAGGGGCGGGAAGGACCCGGACACCAGGACGACGGTCGCGCCGGCCGCGCGATGGGCGGCCAGGGCCTCGCGGGTGGACTCGATGTAGAAGCCCCGGGAGGACGCGGTGCGTTCGGCGAACCAGTCGTCGGCGAGAGCGCGGATCTCCGCCACGGAGTCGCCGGTGTAGATCCGGTAGTAGAAGCGGTTGATGTCCGCGCGGGGCTTGCCGTCGGCGGCCTGGTGACGGATGACGGCCATGATCCGCTCGTACTCCTCCTCGCCCACCGTGCCGTGCCGGCGCACCAGCTGGTAGTGGAGGAAGTCGAACATGCTCTTGACGGAGATCAGGGTCTCGTCGACGTCGCTGAAGACCAGGTGGCCGCGCGCGGCGTCCGACGTACGGCTGGCATCTGACATGTGGGGGACTCCTTGTCCTTGACGACCGGGCCCAGACGGCCGGATCCATGACGTACGGCGGCCCGTGGCACGCACGGGCTGCCGGGGACGGCCCGCGGCACGCACGGGCCGTCGTCCGTCACGCGGTATGAAGCTCGGTCAGGGCCGCCCCGGCGTCCTGCAGGGACCGCTGGGCCGCCCGGGTCTCCTTGGTGTGGGAGACCTCGGTGTCGAAGGCGGTGAACCGGACCTCCATCTCCGCGGTCTCCGATCCGCCCTGGAGCACGCCGAGTTCGCAGTGGAACATCGTGCGGGTGCGGTGCGGTGAGCGGTGCGAGACGACATGGCACCGGACCGTCGCGGGGAGCGGGAAGAGGAAGTTGCGGTAGCGGGTCGCGAAGCTGTCGATGACGAAGTAGCTGTTGCCGACGGCCTCGCGCGGCAGATAGTGCTGCTCGGCCACGGCGATGAACATCTGCCGACCGGCCTCCATGGCCAGCATCCCCTGCATGTGCTGTCCGGTGACATGGTCGGACATCACCTCATGGCCGGCATCCACCAGCAGGTCGGACACGAACCGGTCGGGGCCGGTCGGGAGGGGCCGGGAGATCAGTACGTTCTCCGCCCGGTGCTTGTGCGCGATCTCCCGTCCGGCACGATTGCGCAGGGCCCGGTCGTCGATGACGACCCGTTCCGCGAGGCCGCGCCGGGCCGCGGTGTCGCGTAGGTACTGGACGTCGAAGTCGGACACACCCTGCCCGAGGGTCACCCGGGCCGTGCCGGAGCCGCCCGGGAACGAGCCGCTCCTGATCCGGCGGGACAGCTGGGAGACCGTCAGGACGCCGTCGTGCCGGGCGAAGTCGGCGAAGACGTCGCCGACGAGGAAGAACAGGCCCGGATCGGCGTCGGTGAGGCCGGGTGTCTCAGATATCTCATCAGATATCTCATCAGATATCTCATCAGATATCTCAGGTATCTCAGATGTCTCAGGGGTCTCGGTGGACATGGCTCTCGCCTCTCGTCTCACTCGGAGAGCCGCCGGCTCAGTTCCGCGAACTTGGGGTCGCTGCCCAGGGCCCCGCCCTCCGCCCAGCGGTTGCGCGGCACCTCCTGGACATAGACGGTGATCTTGTCCAGGGGAGCTCCGGTGACCCGCCGGACGGTCCGGGTCAGCTCTTCCATGAGTTCCTGGGTCCGGGCGTCGTCCTGACCGTCCCAGGTGGTGACGGAGATGATGGGCATGGGACCTCTCTCGTACTGAACGTACTGAACGTACTGAACGCGGGTGGGTGTGCGGCGGGTCAGGACTGCGGGGCGGCGGTCGTCCGCAGGTTCTGGAAGGACGCGCCGCGCAGCTTGAGATGGGCGTGGATGTCGCCGCCGAGGCCGAACTCGCCGATGGCGCCGCCGTAGCTGCGCCGGTAGCTCATCCAGAGCACGACGACGTTGATGATCCGGTTGGCCCCGGACCGCTCCGGGTCCGGGAACGGGTCCGGCATGGTGGCGTGGTAGCGGCCGTTGCCCTCGGCGTCGGTGGTGAAGACGTTCGGCACTCCGAGCGGACCCGGGCGGGTCGGCCCGGCGGGGTCCAGGTCGCGGGCGCGCAGCGACATCACGGTGTAGACGCTGTTCGGTACGAGCCGGGAGAACGCGAAGTCGAACGTCCCGCGGTGCCCGTCGGGGGTGACCCCGACCTCCAGGGTGCCGCTTGCCCGCAGCCACGCGCCGAGCGTGACCGGCTCGGTGACCTTGGGGCCGTCCTCGGGGCGCAGATCCGGGATGGG
The DNA here is from genome assembly GCF_042740355.1 of Streptomyces sp. NPDC059010. NCBI lineage: Bacteria > Bacillati > Actinomycetota > Actinomycetes > Kitasatosporales > Streptomycetaceae > Streptomyces > Streptomyces sp. NPDC059010. The sequence goes on along the minus strand of NZ_JBHYJA010000007.1, from coordinate 175,382 downwards.
CACCTCGTGGAAGGCGTGACTGGGCCGCTCGACCCGATGGGCGTCCGGCGACTGCTCGGGTGCGAACACCATGGGGTAGTTGTTGCACGGCAGGGGCAGCGGAAGCGTGTGCAGGACGAGGTCCCGGTCGGCCCCGTCGGGGTCGGTGTCCAGCTCGCGCAGCACGGTGTACGGGGCGAGCGTGCCGAACTCGGGCAGCGGGCTGTCCGGGGAGACGACGGCCGCGCCCCACTCGGGCTCGGTCGCGCCCTCCCGGGTGGTCCGGTTGATCATCCCGACCACCACGAAGTCGCCGTCGGCGTCCATGACTTCGCTCGGCGGGTAGAGCGGGCCCTGAGTGGTGAGGCTGAGCTCGTGGGTCTCCGTCACGCCCGGGGTGGCGGTCCAGGCCGTGGTCGTGATCTCAGACATCGGCGCGCTGGTAGACGCGGGTGTACAGGCCGCTCTCGCCGCCGACGATGAAGCGGTTTCCGGCCTGCTGGACTATGCCCTGGTACTCGGGCGAGGTGAAGGTCTTCTGGTACTCCTCCGGCTCGCACTCGAAGCCGGCCACGAACATCACACCCGGCTGTGTGCTGAGCAGGGTGTGGTAGGCGAGGAACGTGGTCACCGGCTCGGCGCGGCGGACGACGTCGAAGATCGTGTTCTCGCGCCATTCGCGGTACGCCGTGTACTCACCCGGCTTCACCTCGATGTACCGCAGCTGGACGTACGGCGTCTGCGGCAGCGGGTCGGCGGTGTCCTTCGGGGCCTCGACGAACTCCAGGAGCTGGCGCCGGAAGTCGGTGACGAGATCCGCCGAGATGGTGTCCCACAGATTCCGCCACCCGGAGGAAAGCGCTTCCAATTCGGAGAAGTCCTGGACGGGCGTGATCTCAAGAACCGTGTCGCCGTCCGGGCTGCGGAACAACGTGCGGCCGGCCACCGGATCCTTCTGGTTCAGCTCGCTCCAGCGGGCCAGGACATCTTCCAACTTGCCGGGCGCCACGCGGACTTCGTTGAGGATGAGCAGGCTGGCGGACATGGGTTTCCCTTCGATTGATTGCATGTGACACATGTGTGACGGCACGGCCGGTCGAGAGGCCGGGCACAGGCGTTTCCTCCGCCGAGTCGGCGCGAAGAATGGCGAGAATGTGCGGACGGCGCGCGGGGTTCGAGGCGCGGAGCGCGTCAGGCTACGGCGACACCCTTGGTCATGAGAACCGCGGCTGCTTCGGCGACGGTCTGCTCGGGGACGAGTTCACCCGTCTCGATCTCAATACCGAAGGATTTCTGCAGACGCAGGGCGAGTTCTTCGAGGAGCAGGGAGTCGATCTCCATGGCCTCGAATGTCATGTCCGGTGTGATGCCGTCCGTCGGCACGTTCAGTTCCGTCAGGGTCACGATGATGCGACTGACGATCGAGTTACCCATTTTCTTCCTCCGTGCGTCGCCGGTAAGGGCGACCTGAATTCAGTGGTTTGAATTCCGCTGCGTCCCACGGATGCAATTCTGGGATCCTGGCGCGGACGGAGGAAGTGTTTCTTCATGGTGGTGGTGAGAACACCATCATGAGGTGGAACCGGATGCGCCGGTGTCCCGTACCGGCGTCCGGTTGCACCAGGGGGCGGATCAGGCGGCTTGGCTGCCGCGCATCCGTGAGCGTATGGCCGCTGCGGCGGCGGGCTGGGCGATGTACAAGGTCAGGAGGGACTCCGGCTGCTCCGGCACCTGCATCACCACCCGGTCGAAGACCATGACCCCGGTCTTGGGGTGGGCGATCTTACGCACGTTCCGGTGCGGGTCGTCGACCTCGTGGCAGTTCCACAGTTCAGCGAATTTGGGGCTCGTCCGGCACAGTTGCCTCGCTATTCGCTCGAATTCCGGATCGTCCGGGAACCGGGCCGACTGCGCCCGGAACTGGGCGACCAGACCGCGCGCCACCGCTTCGGTCTCCGGATACTTCGCGCGGGTGTCCGTCTCGGTGAAGAACTTCTCCAGGCAGCTGTCTCCGCTGGCTTTGACACGGAACAGCAACCGGGCACAATGGTTGGCCAGTTCGATACCGCCGTACCGGTTGGTGATGTAGGCGGGGTGGAAGGACCAGCTCTCGACCAGCGCCGACATCCGGGCGTACGTGTTGTCCTGTCGGTCGTCGGCCGTGCGTTGCGGCGGGTTGTGTCCGGCCAGCCGGAAGAAGTACTCGCGCTCACAGCCCTTCAGCCGCAGTGCGGTGCTGACGGCGTTCACGATTCCCTCGGAGACGTTGATGTCCCGGCCCTGTTCCAGCCAGGTGTACCAGGACACACCGACTCCGGCGAGGGCCGCGACCTCCTCGCGGCGCAGTCCGGGGGTGCGTCGTCGATTCACGTTCACCAGACCGACTTCTTCCGGGGACAGCTGTGCGCGGCGCGCCCGCAGGAAATGACGCAGCTTCTGGCGGCGTAACATTCCGGATGCATTGGAGGATGCATTCGACTGCATGTACCGACCCTTCTCTTTGGGCGTGAGAGATTCCCGAAGCGAGACCGTACTGCAACATTCAAAGAGGCGGAGATCCGTTGACTCAATTTTGACGGCGATTTTCGGCAGCCTGATTTCGGCCGAATATCGGTGGCCCCGGCAGTGGGTACTACGGGTGGTGGTGCCACCCGGTTCGACACACACTTCCTCCGCTTCGGCGTCGGCGGCAGGGTGGCGGCCATGGCCCATATGACAGGGAACATCGCGGGAGGTACGGCACGAGGCGTCGACGCCGGTGCGGCCCGGCGCGGCGCGGTACGGGGTGGCTCACGCAGGCTGCGCCTGTTCTGCTTCCACCACGCGGGCGGCAGCGCCTGGTCGTTCGCGGGCTGGGGGCAGTGGCTCGGGCGCGAGGTCGAGGTGGTGCCGGTGTCGTTGCCCCCGCGGTCGGCTGCCCCGGCCGGCGCCGACGGCGCCGTCAGCACCATGGACGACCTGGTGCACGAGGTGACACGGCAGCTCGCGCCCGCCCTCGACGAGCCGTACGCCTTCTACGGCCACAGCATGGGCTCGCTGATCGCCTACGGAGTCGCGCAGCGCCGGCTCGCCGAGGGCCGCCGCCCGCCCGCCTGCTTCGTGGCCGCCGCCCACCGCGCGCCCCATCTGCCCCCGCCGGACTCGATCGTGGAGCCGTCGGACGGCGCCACCCTGGAGCTGCTGCTGGGCCTCGGCGGAGCCGGGCGGCTGCTGCGGGAGAACCCCGGGCGGATGTCGGCCGTCATGCAGCGGCTGCGGCAGGACCTGCTCGTCAGCGCCACCTACCGGCATCCGGTGGAGAGCGAGCGACCCCTCTCCTGCCCGGTCCACGTCCTGCACGGCAGGGGCGACGCGCTGGTCCCCACCGCCCACGCGGCGGCCTGGAACCGGCACGCCGAAGGAACCTTCTCGCTGCGGACCATGCCCGGGGGGCACTTCTTCCACAAGGAGCACAAGGAGCTGTTCTTCGAGGAGTTGGGATGGGCGCTGATGCAGGCGTCCGCCGACCTCCCGGCGTAGCCACGCCCGACGGGTGCGGCCACACCGCCGGGTGCGGCCCCACTGCCTGGGTAAACCGCGCCCGCCGTGTGATCCTCGCCGCTGACATTGCGTGTTCGGGCCATCTACCTTGAGTGGACATGAGCACCACGTCATCTGTGAGCGAAAGCAGAACAAAGCGGCGCAGCGCGCTGACCCACTTCCTGCGCAGCCGCCGCGCCGCGCTCTCTCCGGACGAGGTCGGCATGGCCTCGGCAGGCGGTCGCACCCGTGCGGGCTTACGCCGGGAAGAGGTCGCCGTCCTGGCCGGGGTGAGCGCCTCCTGGTACGCGTGGCTGGAACAGGGCCGTCCCATCAGGGTCTCGGACGGCATCCTCGACGCGATCAGCCGCGCGTTACGTCTCACCGAGTTGGAACGCGTCCATCTGTACCGGCTCGCAGACGCGAACCCTCCGCTGTCGGAGGCATGCGCGGGCCCGCCCGACGCCGAGATCCTCCAACGGATGGTCGACACCCAGTTACTGGGGCCGGCGTGTGTCATCGACCGCTACTGGGACGTCCTCGCGGTCAACGAGGAGGCGGCCGGCGTGCTGCACCTGGGCCAGGCCGGCAACGAGAACTTCCTGATCAGTCTGTTCACCGGATCCCACGGCCGCCGCTATCGCGATCTGCCGCGCGTGGCCCGCCGGATGACCGCCCGCTTCCGCCTGCAGGCGTCGTACCTCCCCGACGACCCGCGCTACGAGCGGATGGCGGACCAACTCGCCCAGGACAGCGACGAGTTCGCCGAGATCTGGGACCGGCACGAGGTCGAGGAGTGCACCTCGACGACCGTCCGGCTGGACCATCTCGGCGCGAGCCGTGCCCCTTTCACGCTGTTCACCATGGACCTCTGTGAGGCCGCCTGCTCCCGCCTCCTCGTGTATCTGCCGCCCGGGGCCGGCGCGCCGTCGGGCTGGAAGTAGCCCCTCGCACGGCCGGGTCCGGCCGGGTCCGGCCCGGCCGGAGAAGGGTGGTGCTCCCGCCACCACCGGTGCCACCCACAGGGCCCGTACGGTCTGGCAGCGTCCCGTCCGGCCGTCGGAGAATCGTCGTACACGTCAGGTACGTCTTCGATCGTGCGCCGATCACACCTGGCCACAGGGCCTCCCCTCCCGCTCTCCCCCGACCGGAGGGGAGGCCCCTTCCAGTGGCCCGGCCGCGACCTCCGGCACCGGTAATCAGGGAGGCCCCTCTTGGTATTCGTGTTGTCCCACGGACCCCTCGTGAGCGAGGCGGCGTCATGAGCAGAGCAGCGGTCCTCACCGGGCTCGGGACGTACACCCCGCCCCGCGTCGTCACGAACGACGATCTCTCCCGGACCATGGACACCTCCGACGAGTGGATCCGCACCCGGACCGGCATCACCCAGCGCCACTGGGCCGAACCCGGCACCGCCACCAGCGACCTGGCCGTCGAGGCGGGCGAACGGGCGCTGAAGTCGGCCGGCTCCGGCGACGTCGACCTGGTCGTCCTCGCCACGACCACGCCGGACCACTCCTGCCCGGCCACGGCCCCCGACGTCGCCTCCCGGCTGGGCCTGGGCACCGTCCCCGCGTACGACATCGCCGCGGTGTGCAGCGGGTTCGTCTACGCCCTGGCGTCCGCAGCGGGCGCCATCGCGGTCGGTATCGCCGAACGCGCCCTGGTCATCGGGGCGGAGACCTACTCCACGATCCTCAACCCCGAGGACCGCACCACCTCGGTCATCTTCGGCGACGGCGCCGGGGCCGTGGTGCTGCGGGCCGGCGAGCCCGACGAGCCGGGCGCGCTCCTCGGGCACGACCTGGGCAGCGACGGCTCGCTCAAGGACGCCATCATCGTCCCGGCCGGCGGTTCCCGGCAGCCGTCCGCCGCGGCCGACGCCTCCGGTGCCCGTTCCGCCGACACCTACTTCCACATGGACGGCAAGCCCGTCTTCCGGCACGCCGTGACCAGGATGGCGGCCTCCTCCCGGGCCATGCTCGACCGCGCCGGGTGGACGCCGGAGTCGGTGGACTGGTTCGTCGGCCACCAGGCGAACGTACGGATCCTGCACGCCGTCGCCGACCAGCTGGGGATGGACCGGGAACGGACGGTCGTCAACCTCGACCGCGTGGGCAACACATCGGCCGCCTCCATCCCGCTGGCGCTGGGCGACGCCGTCGCCGCCGGGCGGCTCACGCCGGGCGACCGCGTGCTGATGAGCGCCTTCGGCGGCGGCGTGACCTGGGGCTCCACGGCTCTTCGGTGGCCGGAGGTCCTCCCCGGCTAGGGCCCTGATGGCTCGCTGTGCCGGCCGTCGGTGTGCGAAGACCGGCGGCCGTCATGCATGTCCGGCGGCTGTTGCCGTTCGCCGCCGTGACCCCTCACAGAGATCAAGGAACCGACGATGACCGCACCCACCACCGCATCCACCACCCCACCCATCCCGCTGCGCATCTGCGTCCTCGGCGCGGGCAACATCGGCCGCCCCCTCGGCCGGCACTGGCTGGCCGCCGGTCACACCGTGACCTTCGGCTCCCGGACCCCGGAGCGGCTCGCGTCGTTCGTCGAGCCGCTCGGCGAGCGGGCGCGGGCGGCGACGTACGCCGACGCGGCCGAGGCGAGTGACGTGGTGCTGCTCTCCGTACCGCACCCGGCCCTCACGGAGCTGCTGGACCAGGTGGCGGACCGGCTGGCCGGGAAGACCGTGATCGACGCGACGAGCCCGGTCGGGGTCTCGGCGGAGGGGCTGTTCGTGTCCGAGCTGGGCGCGGGGATGACCCAGGGCAGCTGGTCGGCGAAGCGGCTGCCGAACAGCTCGGTGGCACGGGCGTTCGGCCACTTCCCCGACGAACTGCTGTGGCCGCGCGGCACCCGGCAGCGGCACTTCTGGGGAATGGCGGTCGCCGCGGACGATCCGGACGCCCTGCGGATCACGGAGGACCTGGTGCGCGACGCGGGCTTCGTCCCGGTGCACCTCGGCGGCCTGGACGAGTCGCAGGCGATGGAGCCCGGCGGCGCGCTCTTCGGGTACTTCTCGACGGCGGCGGGTCTGCGGGCGGCGGCGGGCCTCGCGGGCCGTTGACGTGGCGACCGCCTGTTCCCTCCGGTCAAGGCCGGAGGGAACAGGCGGTCGTTGTATGACCCCGTCCGTCGCGCGGGGTGGGTCAGATCTCGTTGTCGGCTCGCTGGGCGGCGACCGGCTGGGGCCCGGCGGGCACCGGCCACTGTCGGCCCGTCTCCGTCCCCTTCGCGTTCTCCGTCTCCGTCTCCGTCCCCTTCTCCTTCTTCTTCGGGTTGGACCAGCGCCGGGTGATCGGGCGCTCGATCAGGTCGTACAGCGCCCAGGAGACGAGGACCGAGGCGCCGAGGCAGAGCACCATCAGGCCCGCGGCCTGCGGTGCGGTGTACGACTTGCTGCCCAGTAACTGCCACACGGCCTGCACCACCGTGAAGTGCACGAGGTAGAAGGCGAAGGAGATGTCGCCGAGCCAGACCATCACCCGGTTGCGGAAGAGGGTGAAGCGGCCCTCGTCGTCGGCGATGGCGCCCGCGGCGATCAGCAGGGCGGCCGGGACGACGCAGACGGCCCGCGACGAGTAGATGTACGGCGTGAAGTAGCCGAGCGCATAGCCGGCGACGAGCAGCACACCGGACCAGATCATGCCGATGTCGCGCCAGCGCCCCGAAAGCACCGAGCGGGCCACGAGGATGCCGAGGGCGAAGTCCAGTACCCGCGGGAACGGCAGGATGTACGAGAAGAAGTACTGGTTGACCGAGGTCGAGGGCTCCATGGGCATGAACACGGAGCCGGCCGGGACGAGCTGGGTGGACAGGAACGGTGTGGCGACGATGCCGAGGGCGACGATCGCGACCCAGAGGTTGATCCGGTTGGCCGGGATCTTCTTGGCCAGGTGCAGCAGGACCGGGAAGGACAGATAGAAGATCGCCTCGACGGCCAGCGACCAACCGGCCGGGTTCACACCGAAGTTGACGGCGAAGTCCGGGTAGTAGACCTGGAGCATGAAGAGGTTGAGCAGCCCGATCTTCATGTCGGTGACAGGTGCGGCGAAGACGACCATCGCCAGCACCCAGACCACGACATAGTTGGGGACGATCTTGAGGAACCGGCGGCGCCAGAAGCGCCGCGCGGTGTCCGTGTCCCGGGCCGACCAGGTCAGGACGAAACCGCTGAGCACGAAGAAGAAGCTGACGCCGAGGGAACCGGCGTGGTGCACGGTGCGGTAGTAGTCGAGCACGTTCTCGTGGCTGATCCAGGGAACGCCGAGGAAACCGAGCAGCGCCGCGTGGTAAAGAAACACCACGAATGCAGCTGGAAAACGCAGCCCGGTGAGCGTGTTGAGGCGAGCCACCCGGGCACGCCCCGGCGCACTCATTCGGTCCGTCGACACGTTTCTACTCCTCAGGGAAATGGGGGTCGGGGTGACGCAAGTTACCCGACCCGTACGCGTCTTGCCGGGGTGGATTCATCCGGTTGTTCCCAGCACCATCAGGCCGACTACCAGGAGGTTTGTGCTGGGTGGTGGCTCCACCACCATGATGAGGAAACACTTCCTGGACAAGCCGCGCACACGCGATGATGGCCCCGTCGTAATTGTCTGAGTGAGTTCCCAGAGTAATTCGCGGAAGAATTCAACTCAGTAATATTTCCCCGGGGAGTATTGATGTCCCACAGCGTGACCAGTCGGACGGCGCCGGAGTCCGCACCGCCGAGAGAATCGGCGCTGCGCGGCTGGCTGGCGGTGGCAGGTCTGGCCCTCGGCGTCTTCTCGTTCGTCACGACGGAGACCCTGCCGATCGGACTGCTCCCGGCGATCGCCGACGGAACGTCGGTGTCGGTCGGCACGGCGGGCTTTCTGGTGACGGGCTTCGCGGCGGTGGCGGCGGCGACGGCCGCGCCGCTGACCGCGCTGACGGGCCGGATGGACCGCAAGTGGCTGCTCGTGACGCTGATGGTCTTCTACGTCGCCGGCAATCTGCTCGCGGCGGTGGCGTCGACCTACTCGCTGCTGCTGGTCGCCCGCATCATCGTGGCGCTGGCCCACGGTGTGTTCTGGTCCATCGCCGTGGCGGTCGCGGTACGGCTGGTGCCCGAACGGCACGCCGTACGCGCGACGTCGGTCGTCCTGGGCGGGATCTCGCTCGCCTCGGTCGCGGGCACGCCGCTCGGCACGGCGATCGGCCAGTCGACGAGCTGGCATGTGGCGTTCGTGTGCGTGGGACTGCTCGGCATGCTGGTGCTGGCCGCCGCGCTGCTGTTCATGCCGGCGCTGCCGGCCCGGGGCAGCGCGAACCTCGGTGTGCTTCTTCAAGTCCTGCGCCACCGTGCGCTGTTGGCAGCGATCGGGGTGACGACGCTCGTGATGAGCGGCCACTTCCTGGCCTTCACCTATGTGACGCCGTATCTGGAGGAGATCACGGGTGTCCGGTCGTCGCTGATCGGCGTCCTGCTGCTGGTCTTCGGCGTGGCCGGACTGGTGGGCAACTTCGCGGCCGGCGCCGTGGTGGGGCGTGCGCTGCGGGGCAGCCTGATCGGCGGCAGCGGGCTGCTGGCCGTCGTACTGGCGGTGATGTGGGCCGTCGGCGAGAACACCGTGCTCGCCGTGACGATGCTGGTGTGCTGGGGCGTGCTGTACGCGACGCTGCCGGTGGGGCTGCAGACGTGGGTGCTTCAGGTCGTTCCGGAGGAGAGCGAGGCGGCCTCGTCCTGGTACGTGGCGGCCTTCAACGGTGCGATCGGTGTGGGGGCGCTGATCGGCGGGCTCCTCACCGATGCGTCGGGGCCCCGGCCGACGATGCTGGTGGCGGCGGCGTTCGCGTTCGGGGCGGCGGTGCTGCTCGTGGTGTCCGGGAGGACCTCTTCACCGCGGTCCGCTGTGGGACGGTGACTCCGCCGCCCCCCCCGGGCACGGCTACCGGGCGGCGGTCGCCGCGGCGGGGACCGCCAGGTCGCCCTCGATGTACTGGGCCCGGCCGAAGCCGAAGGACCAGTCGGCGGCGGTGTTCTCGACGTACCCGATGAAGACGTCCTCGCCGGCCACCCCCAGCTTCGCCAGGGAGGCGTTGACGGCGGCGTACAACTGCTGCTTGACCTCGGTCGAGCGGCCGGTCTGCGTGAAGATCTGGATCATCACGGTGTCGTCGCCGCGCTCGAAGCCCAGTCCGGCGTCGAGCGCGATGACCCGGCCGGCCTCGTGCTCGGTGACGATCTGGAAGCGGTCGCGCCCGGGGACGCCCAGCACCTCGACGACGGCCGTGTGCACGGCGTCGGCGACGGCACGGACCTGGGCGTCGGTGCGGCCCTTGACGAGATCGATGCGGACCAGCGGCATGGCGGAACTCCTTGCTCGGGGTGTGCCTCGGGGGTGCTTCCACCGTGCCGCCGTAGCGGCCATACGTCAAAGACCTGGTTCTTGGCCCAGCCATAAGAATCCCGAATGCATCCCGCATACACTGACGTCCATGGAGGTGCGAACGCTGCGATACTTCCTCGCCGTCGCCGAGGAACAGTCCTTCACCCGGGCCGCGGCCCGCTGCCATGTCGCCCAGCCCGCCATCAGCCAGCAGATCCGTGCGCTGGAACGGGAGCTGGGCGAGGCGCTGTTCGAGCGGGACTCGCGGGCCGTCCGGCTGACCGCGGCGGGGGAGGCGCTGATGCCGCACGCCCGTACGGTGTCGGCGGCCGTGGCCGCCGCCAAGGCCGAGTTCGCCGCCCGCTCCGGCCTGCTCACCGGGGCCCTTTCCCTCGGCGCGGCCGACGGGGTGGAGAGCAGCAGCCTTCCGGCGCTGCTCGGCACGTTCCACCGGCTGTATCCCGGCGTCACCGTGGATCTCGTGGAGGGGGCGAGCGCCGGGCTGGTTCCCCAGGTGCGGCAGGGCTCGCTGGACGCGGTGTTCGTCGCCGTGCCCCCTGCGGGACTGGAGCCGGGGCTGGAGCACCGGGTCCTGGTGCGGGACGAGATCGTGGCGCTGGTCGGCGCCGGCCGGCCGCAGGCGCGACAGACGGCCCTGTCCCTGCGCGAGGTCTCCGCCGTCCCGTTGATCACCTACGGCCCGGACAGCGGCCTGCACTCCCGGCTGCGGACCGCCTTCGAGGCGGCCGGCGTCCCGTTCCGGCCCGCCTACGCCACCAACCATGTGGCGCTCCAGCTGGAACTCGTCGCCGCCGGGGTCGGTATCGCCCTCGCGGCGGGCGCGGCCCGCGGCATCACCCGGGATCCGCGGATCGCCGTGGTGCCGGTGACACCCGCCATCCCCTACGCCAAGGCGCTGGTCTGGCGCTCCGGCCCGCACTCGTCGGCTCCGCTGCGGGCACTGCTGGACCTGCCGGCCCCGGCCGACGACGAGTGACTCGTCCCATGGCCCCCGGAGCCGGGCCGGTCACTCGCAGACGATCTCGTCGCGCGGGGTGTAGTGGGTGCGGAACGGCTCCCGCTTCACCTCTTCGCCGTCGGCGTAGAAGACCCGCTGCACGGTGACGTCGAAGCCCTCCAGCGGAGTCTGCGGCACGCACTTCTTGTCGGTGCTCACCTTCCGCTTCGGCTCCTTGACGTTGGTGCGCGGCCCCGTGACCGACTCGATGTCGTCGTACTTCTTGGTCCCGAGGAAGGTGATGGTGACCGAGGTGTCGGTGGACTCGGCCTGGATGTAGACGGCGTTGCCGGTGTCGTTGCGGAACTTCAGGTCCAGGCTGCCCCAGGCGACCGTGGCCTCACGGCCCTCCGGGTAGCGCTCGATGTAGAACGAGTGGGCGCCGTACTCCACCGGCTTCACCCCGGCGAAGAACATCGCGTTGAAGATCGTCGTGGCGACCGCCGACACACCGCCGCCGGGCGCCTTCTTGAACTCGCCGCCCAGGATCATGACGCCCTCGGTGAAGCCGTTGGCCTCGGTGCGCTCACCGACCGTCCGGTTGAAGCTCCAGGTCTTGTCCGGCAGGACGAGGGAGCCGTTGATCAGCTCCACGGCCCGGCCGATGTTCTTGGTGCGGTACGGCGCCGGCTCGAAGTTGACGGTGAACGACGACAGCTTCTCCGTCAGGCCCAGCCGCTCGGCGTTCTGCGCGGTCACCTGCGGCCGGGCCACACGCGCGGCGACCTCGCCGGTGCGGGCGGGGCCCGACTTGGTGAGCAGCGGCAGTACGGCCTGGCTCAGCGCCTGGTCGGTGATCTGTACGCCGGACCTGGCGTCGTCGGCCGCGACGACCTGGTCGCCGTCCAGGTTCAGCGTGGCGTTCTGCGGCCTGGCGGGCAGCTCGGAGAGGGGCTCGGCCACCGCGGGGGCGGCGCGCAGGCCCTTCGCGTCCAGCTTCGGGGCGAGCTTGCCGGAGCCGTCGGGCCGCATCGTCAGGTACTCGCCGAGGACCGCAGGGCCGATGCTGAACCGCTCGCCGGCCGCGCTGAGCATGACCGGCGCCGACATCGCGGGCTGCGCGAATTGGCGCACCGCCCGGTCCACCTCCGCCGACGTGACCTTCGGCTTGGTCTCGTGGGCGGGCAGCGCCGTGACCGCAGCGGCCTCGCCGCGCAGGAAGGCGGCGCGCAGGGGGTCGACGGCGGCGTCCGTGTCCAGGGCGTGGCCGTCCTGCGGGGCGGTCCGGCGGACCTGGCCGTCCTCGAAGGTGACGGCGCCGTCGCGGACCTTGGTGTCGAGCGACTTCGCCAGCTTCTCCATGCCGGAGTGGGCCTTGTCCTCGTCGACGCGTACGGCCGGTTCGACGGCGCCGCCGGAGCGGAAGAGGCCGCCGATCACGGTGAACGGGTCGGCGTCCTCGGTGCGCGACGCCCGGTCGGCGGTCTTCTCGTAGTCGAAGGTGATGCCGACCTGCTTGGGGTCGACCGTGCCCTTGCGGTCGCCGACCGTCACGGGCAGCTCGCGGGAGGCGGCCGGGTCCAGCCGGTCCTCCAGCTTCCGGACGGCCTCTGCCCGGCTGAGGCCTCCGATGTCGACGCCGCGCACCGTCGTGCCGGCATCTATGTCGCCGCCCGCGAGCAGCAGCCCGGCGACATACAGGCCGCCCACGCCGACGGCGAGGGCGCCGCCGGCCAGGGCGAGGGGTGGAACGGAGGCTACGCGGGAAGGTGAGGCTTTTCGCGGAAAGGCGGGGGCGCGCAGGCGCATGGGTCTCCCGGGCGGACGACGACAGGGACGGCGCGTCGGATGACGCGACGCTGTGCGCGAGGCAAGCACATCCAGCTAGCCATAGTCGGGCGAAAAGGACTATGTCGCAGGCCACGTTTGTCCCATATCACGCCTTGTGTCCCACCCGGGACGCCCCGTGTCGTGCCCGGAACGCCCCGTGTCCCGCCCGGCCCGTCACGCCTTCGACGTCACCTCCGCGTCCTCGGCCTCCTCCTCCGACGTCAACTCGCCCTCCCCGGACGCCTCCAGGGCCCTGTTGCGGCGGACGGAGGCGAGGAAGGACGCCGCGATCAGGACGACGCCGATCAGGCCCGTGATGATCTCGCTGATCTCGTGCTGGATGGTGATCAGCAGGATCGCGGCGAGGGCACCGATGGCGTAGTGGGCGCCGTGCTCCAGGTAGACGTAGTCGTCGAGGGTGCCCTGGCGGACCAGGTAGACGGTGAGCGAGCGGACGTACATCGCGCCGATGCCGAGGCCCAGCGCCATCCAGAAGATGTGGTTGGTGATGGCGAAGGCGCCGATCACACCGTCGAAGGAGAAGGACGCGTCCAGGACCTCCAGGTAGAGGAAGAGGAAGAACGCGGCCTTCCCGGCGAGCGCGACCGCCGAGACCGGCTTGCCCTGCGCCCTGGCCTTCTCCGCCTCCTCGTGCTCGTGTTCCTCCTCCTCTTCGAGCCGGTGCTCGAAGTGCGCGGAGAGGCCGCCGACCACCAGGTACGTGATCAGGCCGGCGACTCCGGCAAGCAGGACGGTGCCGGCCTTGTCCGCGTGGCCCGTGCTGACGTGGGCGTGGGTGGCGAAGGTCATCGCCGTGGCCAGCAGGGCGATGAGCGCGACACAGACCGACAGCATGTCGATCTTGCCGAGCTTCGCGAGCGGACGCTCCAGCCAGGCCAGCCACTTGATCTCGCGGTCCTCCAGGATGAAGTCCAGGAAGATCATCAGCAGGAACATGCCGCCGAAGGCCGCGATCGCCGGGTGGGCGTCGGTGACCAGGTCCTGGTAGCGGTCGGGGTCGTCCAGGGCGAGCTGGACCGCCTCGATCGGACCGACCTTGGCGCTGATGGCGACGATCACCACCGGGAACACCAGCCGCATCCCGAACACCGCGATCACGATGCCGACGGTGAGGAAGATGCGCTGCCAGAAGGCGTTCATCTTCTTCAGGACCCCGGCGTTGACGACCGCGTTGTCGAAGGACACCGAGATCTCCAGGATCGACAGGATCAGCACGATCCCGAACGCCTCCCAGCCCCACTGCCACGCGGCGAACGCGAGGCCGAGCACGGTGACGACGAACGACCAGCCGAAGGTGCGCAGCAGCATGTCAGCCCTCCGCCTTCACGGCCAGCACCGGGCAGCCCACGCCCAGCAGGATCTGCTGGGCCGCCGATCCCATGATCAGCTTGCCGACCGCGCTGCGGCGGCGCAGACCGATCACCACCAGGGAGGCGCCCATGGTCTCCGCGAGGTCGATGATCTCCTCGGCGGCGTCCCGGGCGCCGACGACCTGGCGGACGTCGAAGGCGACGCCCAGTGCCGCGAGGTCCTCGCGCACATGGGTCAGGTCGGGCTCCTGGGCGAACCGGGGATCCGCATAGGCCTCGCCCCGGGTGGTGTTCACGACCAGCAGTTTCTCGGCGCGGCGGCGGGCCTCGTCGATCCCCGCCCGCAGGGCCGCCTCGCCCTCGGGTGAGGGGACGTAGCCGACCAGGATGGTCATCTCGATCTCCAGAAGTCTCAGGCGGCGCTACGCGCGCGCAGGGGACGTACGACGAACCTGCCTATCAGCGGCCACACCAGTACCAGCGCGATCACCGCGTAAACCGTGTACGACACCGGGCCGCCCAGCAACCCTGACAGTTCACCTCCGGACAGCTGAAGGGAACGCCGGCCCTGAAGTTCCGCGCGCGGACCCAGGATCACACCGACGATCAGCGGCAGCACCGGCAGCCCGAAGCGCCGCATGGCGAAGCCGAGCAGGCCCAGGGCGAGCAGGAGGAACAGGTCGAGCGGCTGCGCGTTGACGGCGTAGGCGCCCATCGAGGCGAAGAACAGGATCCCGGCGTACAGGTACGGCCGCGGGATCTGCAGCAGCTTCGCCCAGGCCGGGGCCAGCGGGAGGTTCAGCAGCAACAGCAGCAGATTGCCGATGAAGAGGCTGGCGATCAGGACCCAGACCAGGCTCGCCTCACGCTCGAAGAGCAGCGGGCCGGGCTGGATGCCGTACGACTGGAAGGCCGCCAGCATCACGGCCGCGGTGGCGTTGGTGGGCAGGCCGATAGCCAGCATGGGTACCAGGGTGCCCGCCGCCGACGCGTTGTTCGCGGCCTCCGGCCCCGCCACGCCCTCGATCGCGCCCTTGCCGAACTCCTCGGGGTGCTTGGTGAGCCGCTTCTCGGTGGCGTACGACAGGAAGGTCGGGATCTCCGCGCCACCGGCCGGCAGCGCGCCGAACGGGAAGCCGAACGCCGTGCCGCGCAGCCAGGGCTTCCAGGACCGCTTCCAGTCCTTCGGGCCCATCCACGGGCGGCCGACCGGGATCACCTCGGCCGGTCTGCGCCGCAGATGCGCGGCCACCCACAGCGCCTCGCCGACCGCGAAGATACCGACGGCGACCACGACGACGTCGATGCCGTCGGCCAACTGCGGTACACCCAGGGTGAGTCGCTGCTGGCCGGACACCGAGTCGATGCCGACCAGGCCGATCGTCAGGCCGAGCAGGAGCGAGATGAAGCCCCGGACGCGGGACGAGCCCAGCACCGACGTCACGGCTATGAACGACAGCAGCATCAGCGCGAAGTAGTCCGGAGCGCCCAGGCTGACCGCGAAGTCCACCACGAACGGGGTGATCAAGACCAGCAGCAGGGTGCCGATCGTGCCCGCCACGAACGAGCCGATCGCCGCCGTGGCCAGCGCCTGGGCCGCGCGGCCCGCCTTCGCCATCTTGTTGCCCTCGATGGCCGTGACCACGGACGAGGACTCACCGGGGGTGTTGAGGAGGATCGATGTCGTCGAACCGCCGTACATGCCGCCGTAGAAGATGCCGGCGAACATGATGAACGCCTGCACCGGCTCCATGCCGTAGGTGACGGGCAGCAGCAGGGCCACCGTCATCGCCGGGCCGATGCCCGGCAGGACGCCCACCGCGGTGCCGATGACGACGCCGACCAGGGCGAGCAGCAGGTTCAGCGGGGCCATGACGTCCGCGAAGCCCTGCATGAGGTTGTTCAGGTTGTCCATTGCCCAGGCCTCACAGGATTCCTTGCAGGACGCCGGCGGGGAGGTTCACGCCGAGGCCGATCGCGAACGCGTAGAACGTCGTCAGGGAGAGCGTCGTCGCGATCAGCAGGTTGCGGAAGTAGTGGCGGTTGCCGAGCGCGAACGCGGTGCCCCAGAACAGCAGGCCGCCGCTGATCACCCAGCCGAGCCGCTCGATGAGCAGCGCGTTCGCCAGGAACACCGCGATCAGCAGCACCACGGTGCGCCAGTCGCTGCCGGCCGTCAGGTCGACGTCCTCGCCGGCCTCCGGCTCACCGTGGCCGCCCCGGGCCACGTCGACGGCGTACAGCACCGCCAGCAGGACGAGCAGGGCGCCCAGGATCAGCGGCACCGCGCGTGGGCCGACCGGGTCGGTGCCGCTGGTGATGTGCGGGATGCCGACGGCGTCCACGATCACCGCGGTGCCCAGCAGGGCGAGGAACGCGCACACACCGTACTGTGCGCGGTCCCCACCCTCCCGGGGCGGCCGGGACTCCTCCGCGGTCCGGTCCTCCACCTGCGAACTCATGCCAGGCCGAGCTCGGTCAGCAGGTCGGCGACGGCCTTGTCCTGCTCGGTCAGATAGCTGCCGAACTCGTCACCGGTGGCGAAGGCGTCGACCCAGCCGTTCTTCTCCAGCTGCGCCTTCCACTCCTTGGAGTCGTGCATGGTGGTCAGCGAGTCGACCCAGGTCTTCTTCTGCTCGTCGGTGATGCCCGGAGGGGCGACGATGCCGCGCCAGTTGGTGAAGACCAGGTCGATGCCCTGGTCCCTGAGCGTGGGCGCGTCCTTCAGCGCGTCGATCGGCTTCTCGCTGGTCACCGCGAGGACCCGGACCTGCCCGGCCTCGATCTGGTCGAGGAACTCACCGAAGCCGCTCGCCCCGAAGGCGATCTTGTTGCCGAGGATGGCCGGAAGCAGCTCACCGCCACCGTCGTAGGAGACGTAGTTGACGTCCTTCGGCTTGAGGCCGACGGCCTTCGCCAGCTGCATCGGCAGCAGGTGGTCGGGCCCGCCCGGCGACGAACCGCCGCCCACGGCGAACTTCTTGGGGTTCTTCTTCCAGGCGGTGACGAGGTCGTCCATCGACTTGTACGGGGAGTCCTTCGGCACGACGATCGCGCCGGCCTCCTCGATCAGCTTGGCGATCGGCGTGGTGTCGGTCAGCGTCGCCTTGGACTTCGAGGTGTACGAGGCTCCGACGACACCCAGGCCCATCTGCATGGCCATCTTGCCGTTGCCCTTCTCGTTCACCAGGCGCTGCAGGCCCACGGTGCCGCTGGCGCCGGGCAGGTTGAACACCTGCACACCGGAGGCGACCTTGGTGTCCTGCATGACCTGGGTGACGGTGCGGGCGGTGAGGTCGTACCCGCTGCCCGGGGTGTTGGGGACCATCAGACGAAGTCCGGTGACCGGCTTCCCGTCCCCGCCTCCGCTCCCGGAACCCTCCTTGTCGGCGGTGGCACCACAGGCGCTGACCGCGATCATCGACACGGTGGCAAGAGCTCCGACAAGTGCGGCTCGTCGACTTCTCATGGCTCATCTCTTTCGCTCGGCCTGATCCGGCGCCATGATTGTGCGGTTCCTGAGACACCCCGTCTCGGTTGTGTGACCATTGAAGGTTGAGTTCATAGTGGTCATAACGTCACGGTCACCGTCGCGGAAGCAGCGCCGTCACACGCTCGCAGGTGAGCTGCTGGTATGGCAGCTCGCCATTGTCGTGATCGTGCTGGCCGCCGTGGCCGCGGTGTCGCTGGCGCAGTCCAAGGCGACCTTCGACCGGGTCGAGGGACGCCGGGTCACCGCGCTCGCCGAGGAGATGGCGGGCAACCCCCTCGTGCGCACCCAGCTGGTCCGGCCCGCCGTCGCGGAGATGCTCGCGCCGCTGCTCCAGTCCACGCTTACCAGGTCCGGCGTCACCTCCGCGACGGTCGCCGACTCCCGCGGCCGGATCGTTGCCTCCACCAACCCCACCCTCCTCGGGACCCGGCTGCCGGTCGCCGGTGTGGACGCCGCCGAGGGCCGCGGCTGGTCCGGCGAGCTGCCGGTGAACGGGATCACCGAGCTGGTCTCCCAGGCGCCGGTGCTCGGCGCGGAGGGCGGCCACGCCGGGGACCACCTGGGCACGGTGATGATCGGCCGGGCCTCGCCCTCGGTCTGGGAGCGGCTGGTGGGCGCCTCGTCGTATCTGCTCATCTACCTCGGCGTCGCCAGCGTCCTCGGAGTGGCCGGTTCCTGGCTGCTGGCCCGGCGGATCAAACGGCAGACCTTCGGCATGGAGCCGCGCGAGATCGCCGGGCTGGCCGAGCACCGGGAGGCGATGCTGTTCGGGATCGCCGAGGGCGTGGTGGCCCTCGACCCGCACCAGCGGCTCACCCTGGTCAACGCCGTCGGCCGCGGGCTCCTCGACCTCCCCGAGAACTGCGTCGGCATGAGCCTGGCCGACCTGGGGATAGAGGGACGGCTGTACGACGTCCTGGCCGGGACCGCGCCCGAGGGGGAGCCCGGCGATCTCGTACGGCGAGACGAGGTGGTCGTACGCCGGGGCCGGGTCCTGGTCATGAACCGGATGGACGTCACCAAGGACGGCCGCCGCCTCGGCTCCGTGACGACCCTGCGCGACCGTACCGAACTCGCCCAGCTGGAGCGGGAGTTGGGCTCCTTCCGCAGCACCACCGAGCTGCTGCGCGCCCAGGCCCACGAGTTCTCCAACCAGCTGCACACCATCTCCGGGCTCATCCAGATCGGCGAGCACGACGAGGTCGTACGGTACGTCCGCGCCCTGCGCAAACACCGTGAGTCGCTGGACCTGAGCATCACCAGCCGGGTCCGTGACCGGGCCGTCGCCGCGCTGCTCCTGGCCAAGTCGGCGCTCGCCGCGGAACGCAAGGTACGGCTGAAGATCTCCGAGCGGACCTCGCTGGAACGGCTGGCACCGACGGACTCCGCGGACGTGGCGACCGTACTCGGCAATCTCGTGGACAACGCGGTCGACGCGGCAGTGGCGGGGGACGACCGGCATGACGCGTGGGTGGAGGTCGAACTGCGCCAGGACGCCTCCAGCGTGGAGATCGTGGTCCGGGACTCGGGGCCGGGCGTGGCTCCCGAGCTGGCGCAGGAGGTGTTCTCGCACGGGTTCACCACCAAGGCCGCCCAGGGCGGCGACCGGGGGATCGGCCTGGCCCTGACCCGGCTGGTGTGCAAACGCCGGGGCGGTGAGGTATCCGTGGCCAACACACGGGCGGGCGCCATGTTCACCGCCAGGATGTCCGTCGGCCGTCCGGCCGACCGAGCGACGGAGACGGTCCGATGATCGATGTGCTGATCGTGGAGGACGACTTCATGGTGGCGCGGATCCACCGCGGATTCGTCAACGACGTCGCCGGGTTCCGGGTGATCGGCACGGCGAACTGCGGCGAGCAGGCGCTCACCGCGGTGGCCGAGCTGCAACCGGACCTGGTGCTGCTCGACCTGTATCTCCCCGACATGTTCGGGCTGGAGATCATCCCCCGGCTGCGCACCGCCGGGCACGACTGCGACGTCATGGTGATCAGCGCGGCACGCGAGTCGGACGCGGTCAGGGCCGCCGTACGGCAGGGCGTCGTCGACTATCTGCTCAAGCCGTTCGACGCCGAGGATCTGCGGGCGCGCCTGGAGCAGTACGCGGCCCGGCGCAGCAACCTCTACGCGGCGGTGGTCAGCGGGCAGTCCGACGTGGACCGGGCACTGGCGCGGGGCGCGGCACCGGCCGCCGCACCGGCCGCCCTGCCCAAGGGGATGAGCGTGGAGACCGCCGAGCTGATCGAACGCGAGCTGCGCACGGCCGACGGCAGCCTCTCCGCCGCCGAGTGCGCGGCCCGCCTCGGCGTGTCACGGGTCAGCGCCCGCCGCTACCTGGAGCACTTCAGCGTCACCGGCCAGGCGGAGGTGTCCCTGCGCTACGGACAGGCGGGACGGCCGGAGCGGCGGTACAGCTGGGTGGACGTCTAGAAAGGCCCCCCTGAGACACCCTCAGGGCCTCTCCCACGCCCGGCTGCCTCCCTGAGCGTCGAGCGGGCCGGCCAGCTGGACGATGTCGTCGGAGGCGATGTCGTGGAGTCTGATGGCGAGGTCCTCCAGGGCGCGGCTGGCGGCGAGCTCGTCGCCGATCTCGGGGATGGGCCGGTCGATCGGATTGCGGTGGGCCACCCCCCGGCCGGTGACGGCCATCATGTCCTGCGGTGTTTCCTGCGTGGTCAGTACGGCCTCGGCGCGGGTGTCGTCGCCGTCCTCGGTGATGTGGATCCGGACGGTCCAGTTCTTGTCTTCCATCGAGATCACTTCCGTACTGGGTCGGAGTCCTACTGATGAGCGTGCGCCTGTTCCCGGTCCGGGTCCAGCGCTCCCCGGCCCGGCTCGGGGAGGCCTCCGTCCTCCCTGGGAAGTAGCCCGGCGCGCAGTTGCTCCTGCCGCGGAGGCATGACAAGTGCCTCCGTGGGCACGATGTGCCGAAAGGTTGCGCAGAGCAGGCTGGCCGCAACGGACCGACGTAAGAGGAGGGCGCCATGAACCGCCAGACCCACGTTCGTGTGCGTGTCACCCGCCGGCCCGCCGTTCCCCGCGACACCAGGGGCGAGATCGACCGGCGCACCCCCTCCGGCCGGATCCTCCCGTACTGACACCGGGCCCGTTCGTCCGCGCGGACGTAGCGTGAGGGCATGCGGGTGCTGGTCGTCGAGGACGAGGAGCGGTTCGCGGACGGGCTCAGGGACGGCCTGGAGGCCGAGGGCTTCGCCGTGGACGTCGCGCTCGACGGGGTGGACGGGCTGTGGCTGGCCCGCGAGAACAGCTACGACGCGATCGTCCTCGATGTCATGCTGCCCGGGCTCAACGGCTACCGCCTCTGCCGCACCCTGCGCGCCGAGCGCGACTGGACGCCGATCCTCATGCTCACCGCCAAGGAGGGCGAGTGGGACGAGATCGAGGGCCTCGACACCGGCGCCGACGACTATCTGACCAAGCCCGTCTCCTACGCCGTACTCCTCGCCCGGCTCCGGGCACTGCTGCGGCGCGAGGCGCGGGAGCGGCCCGTCGTGCTCGCCGCGGGTGATCTGCGGCTCGATCCGGCGGCCCGCACGGTCAGCAGGGCCGGGCGGGACATCGAGGTCACCGCGCGGGAGTTCGCGGTGCTGGAGTTCCTGCTGCGGCGGACCGGGGAGGCGGTGACGAAGCGGACGATCCTCGACCACGTCTGGGGCGACGACTTCGAGGGCGACCCGAACATCGTCGAGGTGTACGTGCGGCGGCTGCGCAACAAGGTCGACCGGCCCTTCGGACGGCGGTCGCTGCTGACCTCGCGGGGGCACGGGTACCGGCTCGTGCCCGACGACGGGTGACGGGTGCCCTCATGGCGGGCGAACGGTACGAACGCCGGCTGCGGGCGGTAAGGGTCCGGGCCACGGTCGTCGTCGTGCTCGCCGTCGCCGTCGCCCTGGTCGCCGCCGGCGTCGGACTGGTCGTCGGGCTGCGCACCGAGCTCAGCAACGACGTACGGGACGCCGCCCGGGCGCGGGCCTCGGACGTGGCCCGGGTCATCGAGGCCGGCCGCGGCGTGCCCGCGCCGACCGTGACCGCGCCCGACGAGGAGTTCCTGCAGGTCATCGCCGCGGACGGCACGGTCGTCGCGGCCAGCGAGAACGTCGCGGGACAGCCCGCGCTGGCCCGGCTGGCCCCTGGCGGAAGCGCCTCCGTCGACACCCCGCTGGACGACGACCCCTTCCTGGTGGTCGCGGTCGGCGCCCGGGACGACGGCCGCGACCTGGTCGTCCTCGACGGACGGGACGCCGCCGGAGTCTCCGAGGCCACGGACACGGTGACCTGGCTGCTGCTCATCGGCCTGCCCGTGCTGCTCGTCCTCGCGGCCGCCGCGACCTGGATCGCCGTGGGCCGGGCGCTGCGCCGGGTGGCCCGGGCCGAGGCCGCGCAACGCCGGTTCGTCTCCGACGCCTCGCACGAGCTGCGCTCACCCGTCGCCACCGTCCGCCAGCACGCCGAGGTCGCCCTCGCCCACCCCGGGCGGTCCGACACCGGCTCCCTGGCCGGCACCGTCCTGGACGAGGCCGTACGCATGCAGCGCCTCGTCGACGACCTGCTGCTGCTCGCCCGCGCCGACGAGAGCGCCCTGCTGCAGGGCGGACGGCGCCCCGTCGACCTGGACGACCTGGTCCTGGCGGAGGTACGCCGACTGCGCTCGGCCTCGCCCGCCCCGCGCGTCGACAGCACGGCGGTCGGCGCGGCCCGCGTCACCGGCGACGCGGAAGCCCTCGGGCGCCTGGTCCGCAACCTGGGCGAGAACGCCGCCCGGCACGCCCGCACCCGGGTGGCGTTCGAGCTCACGGACGCCGGGGACGGCTGGGTCCGGCTGGTGGTGGAGGACGACGGCCCCGGCATCCCGGCCGCCGAACGGACCCGGGTCTTCGACCGTTTCGTACGACTGGACGAGTCCCGGGCCAGGGGAGCCGGCGGCGCGGGACTGGGCCTCGCCATCGTCGCGGAGGTGGCGGGGGCGCATCGGGGGCGGGTGGAGGCCGGGGTGAGCGAGGGGTTGGGCGGGGCTCGGTTCGTGGTGGTTCTGCCATCGGCGGGGGAGTGAGGGTCGTTCGCCTGAGGGCTCGGGTTTTCGTCCGTTGCCCACGAATCCACAACCCTCCTCCACCTCCCGCTCAAGCCCTCTCTGACACAGCGTTCAGAACCGTTCAGGGGTTGTTCAGCGCCCCTGAGGGACTCTCGACCCGTCGGCATCGGCATCGGCATCGGCATCGACATCGACATCGACATCGACTCGGAATCGGCATCGGCATCGAGGAGGCCGCCATGAACACTCAGCGCAGGATTCTGTGGCCGGGAGCCGTCGTGGGTGCCGTCGTGCTGATGGCCGGCGCCTGCACCGGGAGTGCCGGCGGGACGGAGCCGACGGGCGGCGCCGGGGACTGTGTGCACGTCGTCGACGAGGCGACCGGCGAGACCGGCAAGGAGTGTCTGCCGCTCGCGCCCGAGAGCGCCCGCGTGGACCTGGCCGAGCCGGCTTTCACGCACCCGACCCGGATCACCAACCCCCTGCACCCCACCAGCGAGGTCGACCAGGTCGTCATGGGCGGCCAGGCGGACGGCGAGGTGTTCCGCACCGAGGTGAGCACCCTGCCCGGCACCAAGACGATCACCTTCGACGGCAAGACGGTCCACGCGCTGACCGAGCAGTACGTCGCCTACTCCGCCGGCCGTGTCCACGAGGTCGCCCTCGACTGGTACGCCCAGGCCGACGACGGTTCCGTCTGGTACCTCGGCGAGGACGTCTTCAACTACGAGGACGGCGTGGTCGCGGACACGGAGGGCACGTGGCAGGCCGGCCGGGACGAGGCACCCGCCGCGATGATCATGCCCGCGGATCCGCAGCAGGGAGACGTCTACCGGCCGGAGAACCTGCCCGGCGTCGTCTTCGAGGAGGTCACCGTCAAGGAGGTCGACCGGACCGTCGACGGGCCGTACGGCAAGGTCGACGGCGCGATCACCGTGCGCGAGGTGCACATGGACGGCTCGACCGAGGACAAGATCTTCGCCCCGGGCTACGGCGAGTTCTCCACGGGCGGCCAGGGCGGCGACCTGGAGGCGGTGTCCCTCGCCGTGCCCACCGACGCCCAACAGGGGCCGCTGCCCACGCGGTTGGCCGCGCTCGACCGTGCGGCACGGGCCGCGCAGGACGGCGAGGTCACCGACGCCGACCTCGGCGCGGTGCGGGCCGCCTGGACGGCGTACCGGGCCTCCGACGCCGTACCGAAGCTGCTGGACCGTCAGATGACCCGTGATCTCGACACGCTCGCCGGGGCCGTCGCCGCCAAGGACGAGGAGGAGTCGGTGGACGCCGCGCTGCGGGTCGCGCAGAACACCTCGGACCTGCGGCTGCGCCATGAACCCGTGCGGACGGTCGACCTCGCGCGGTTCGCCCTGTGGGCACGGCAGTTGGGGATCGACGCGGCGGCCGGGGCCGAGGGGCCGGTCGCGGGCGACGTCACCGCTCTCGAACTCGCCTGGGACCGGCTGCGGGACGACTCCGCGGCGTCCGCCGAGGTCACCGCGGAACTGCGCCACGCCCGGGAGGCCGCCGACCGCAAGGACGTCGCGGCGGCCGAACGGCTCGCGGCCGGCCTCGGTGCCGCTGTGGCGCAGATGAAGTGACGGGAGCGGCCGGCCGGGGCTGCGGTCACCTGATGGCAGCCCAAGTCGCCTTGTGGGCAAGGTGGTTGGGCGAATCCGTCGTTTCGCCGCATCCGCGTGTGGGCAAAGGACGTGCATCGTGGCCCCGGTGTGGGGCTTCGAGAGGGGGAGCGCGGCGGTGTCTGACCATGTGCGGACGGCGGACGGGCGGCAGTTGCGGGTGGAGGTCTCGGGCGACCCCCGGGGGCGGGCGGTGTTCCTGCTGCACGGCATGCCGGGCAGCCGCGTCGGCCCCCGCCCCCGGCCGATGTTCCTCTACCACCGGGGTGCCTGTCTGATCAGCTACGACCGCCCCGGGTACGGCGGTTCGGACCGCCACCAGGGCCGCCAGGTCGCGGACGTCGTCCAGGACGTCTCGGTGGTCGCCGACGCGCTGGAGCTGGACAGCTTCGCGGTGGTCGGCCGCTCCGGCGGCGCACCGCACGCGCTGGCCTGCGCCGCCCTGCTGCCGGACCGGGTGACCCGGGCCGCCGCCCTCGTCGGACTCGCCCCGCGCGACGCGGAGGGACTCGACTGGTTCGCCGGCATGGCACCGTCCAACGTCGACGAGTTCCGCACGGCGTACACCGACCCCGAACGGTTCGCGGCCCGGCTCATCCCGAGGTCCACGGCGATCGGGCGGGACCCCGAGCGGCTGCTCGCCCAGCTGCGCAAGGACCTCACCGACGACGACCGGTCGATCGTCGCGGACACGGCGATCCGCTCGATGATGCTGCGCAACTTCCGGGAGGCGCTGCGCCGTTCCCCCTACGGCTGGATCGACGACATCCTGGCACTGACCGGGCCCTGGGGGTTCGATCCCGCGGACATCAAGGTGCCCGTGCTGCTCTGGCACGGGGAGCACGACGTCTTCTCGCCGGTCTCCCACACCTCCTGGCTGGCCGCACGCATACCGCACTCCAGGAAGGTCGTCGACCCCGGGGCGGCGCACTTCACCGCCCTGCGCGCCCTGCCCCGGATCATCGACTGGCTCATCGGCGGACCCGTCGTCTGACCGGCGGTCACACGGCCAACGGCTCCAGGTCCCGGTAGATGCGGCGCCCCTCGGACGCGACGTGGATGATCCCGTTGTCCTCCCCGAGCAGCCGGCGCAGCTCCTCCATGGTCTCGTCGCGCGCCCGGCGGGCCTCCTCGCCCCGGCCCAGCGCGTCCAGTGTGAGGGTGAAGTTGGCGACCACCGCCAGGGTCTCCGGATGGTGCTGCCCGAGCACGGTGCCCAGCGTGACCATCGCCTTCTGCTCCAGCTCCAGCGCCTCCTCCAGACGGCCCTGATCGGCGAGGACGTTGGCGTAGTTGATCTCGGTGAACAGGATGTGCGGATGCTGGTCCCCCAGCACCTCCGCCATGCGCGGCAGCACCTGGCGGAACACCTCCGCCGCCTCCTCGATGTCGCCGCAGCCCCAGTGGAAGATACCGAGGTTGTTGAGGGCGGCCTGGGTGTAGGGGTGGGCCTCGCCCGGCACCTTCCGGTACTCGGCCAGCGCCTCCAGGGCCACCTCGCGCGCGGCGTCGCGCTCGTCGGCCGCGAACAGGTCGGCGGCCAGGTTCAGATCGCAGGCCAGCGAGTCCGGGGTCGGCTTCGGGTACTGCGCCCGGTACTGGGCACGGGTCGCCGTCGTCAGCCGTCGGGCGTCCTCGAACTGCCCTGCCCGGCGCAGCGACACGGCCAGCGACTTGGCGCACCGCAGGGTGCCCGGGAAGCCCTTGCCCAGGATGCGCTTGTGGGCGTCGTACGTGCGGGACAGCAGCGCCACCGACTCCGAGTAGCGCCCGACCTCGCGCAGATCGCGGCCCAGCCGCTCGGCGGACGCGAGCGTGTAGGGGTGGTCGGGACCCAGGACCTCCATGCGCCGGTCCAGGGTGTCCTGGTCCAGGACACGTGCGTCGCCGTAGCGGCCCACCATGCGCAGGGCGAGCGCCAGGTTGTTGGCGGCGCTCAGGGTACGGCGGTGCGACTCGTGGAAGATCTGGCTGAACCCGTCGTGCGCCTCGCGGGCGAGGCCGACCGCCGACCGGTACTCGCCGAGCGCCGCGAGATCGCTGGCCAGGTTGGACGTCGTCACATAGGTGTGCGGGTGGGACGGCCCGAGGACGCGGCTCTGCCGCTCCAGCAGCTCCTCGTCGATCGCGCGGGACTCCACATAGCGCCCCTGGGACCGCAGCACACTCGCCAGCTGGCAGCGCAGATACAGATACTGCACGTCGTCCTCGCCGAGCAGATCCTTCCAGTGGGCGAGCAGATCCTCGGCGAGGCGCTGCGCACCGGGGAAGTCACCGCGCTTCCAGAGGTAGCGGACGCGGTCGATGAGCAGACGGCGGGTCGGGGCCTCGGTGCAGTTGCGGGCGTCCGAGGCGCCCAGGTGCGGCCAGACCACGGCGAAGCGCGGCCAGGTCTCCGGGTCGTCGGTGGGTTCGTCGCCGTCCGGACGGGCACCGGCGAGCACGGTGTGCACGACGTGCCGGGCCTGCTGCTGCTCCTCCTCGGTCAGCTGGGAGCGGATCACGGCCTGCACCAGCCGGTGCACCTGGATGCTGTTGCTGACCTGGTCGACCTTGGCCAGCGCGAACCGGCCGATCTCCCGGACGACCCGGCCCAGCAGCAGGCTCTCCTGCAGGGACGGGTCGTAGGGCCGCAAAGCGTCGATCATCTCCTTGCTGTAGAGGAGCTGGGACGAGATCGGCTCGGGCGCCAGGAACGCGCACAACTGGAGCAGCCGTACGGAGGCGGGGGATCGTTCCTTCAGGCGGGCGATGGAGATGTTCCAGGTCGCCGCCACCGGGTGGGAGTAGTCGGCGGGCTGGTTGAGCGCCAGGACGTCGGTGGTCTGCTCGGCCAGCTGCCGCAGGTAGTCGTCGATGGGGGTGGCGGTCTCGGCGAGCCAGGCCGCGGTCTGCTCGACCGCGAGCGGCAGGTCGCCCACCGCGTTCGCCACCTGGTCGGCCTCGCCGGAGCTCAGCCCGGAGGCCCTGCGGGTGAGGTGCTCGACGCTCTCGTCGCGCAGGAAGACGTCGATGGGCATGGACGAGCCCTGCTGCCCCCATGCCTGGTTGCGTGAGGTGATGAGGATGTGCCCGCCGCCGCCCTGCGGGAAGTAGCGGGTGAGCCAGGACGGGTCGTCGGCGTTGTCGAAGACGAGCATCCAGCGTTTGGTCGGCAGTCCGCGGGCCAGCATCTGCACGGCCTCCTGGCCGGCCATGGTCATGTCGTCGCCACCCGGCGCGCCGATCCGGGCGCCCAGGTCGGCGAGCGAGGCGAGCACGTTGTCCTCGTGCTCGGCCGACGTCCACCACACCAGGTCGTAGTCGGCCATGAAGCGGTGCACGTACTCGATGGCCACCTGCGTCTTGCCGACCCCGCCGAGCCCGAACAGGGTCAGCGGCTGCGGCACGACCCCGGACACGCCGCCGGCGAGCTGGTCGCGCACCCGGTCGAGGATGAGGTTGCGGCCGGTGAACGTGCTGTTGCGCATCGGCGCGTTCCAGTGCGCGGGCGTGTTGCCGGGGAAGCGCGGGCCGACCGTGCCGGACTCGACCGACTGCGCGGGCAGGCCGACGGCACCGAGCAGACCGGCGACACAGTGCGCCTCGTCCAGGCGGTGCAGGTCGACCGGGTTGTGGTCCAGGTAGGAGGTGAGCAGCCGCACCTCGTCGACCCGCAGCGGGATCATCACGCCGCTCGGCGCGTCCGCGTCGGACTCGGTCAGGGCACGCCAGACCGCGTCGGCGTACCGGGACTTCTGGAAGGCGTTCGACAGCAGCACCAGGGTCCGCACCGTGACGTCCGTGCGCTCGACGGGACCGGCCGATATGTCGTGCAGGGTCACCTGGCAGCCGGCCCGCTTCAGCCGCGCCTCGATCCAGTCGGCCCACATACGGTTCTCCGCCGCGTACGCCACCACGATCTCCGCCGTGCTCGTCATGGGCCGCCGCCGCAGGAACGCGTCACGGCAGCGCAGCCGCACCGGCTCGGGGACCGGGGGCAGGGAGGTGACCTCGCCGTCCGAGATCACGGCGGTGAGGCGCTCGAACGCGGACAGCAGCGAGTTGGCGATGCCGCTCTCGTCCCCGACGGTGGCCAGGGTCTCCTCATAGGCGTAGTACGGCCGGTACGGGATCTCGACGTTCCCCCAGTAGGCGGTCTGGTCCTCGGGGCTGAGGTCGCTGTCGTCGGTCCCCTTGGGGAGGCCGTCGAACTTGAGCCGGGCCAGCGCCCGTCCGGCGTCGACCTTCTCCTTCTCGCCCTCGTCGATGCGCATCGGCACCGGCAGTACCCGGATCCTGCGCTTGCGGTAGCCGTCCTGGACACTGCGGGCCACCGCGGCGGCGCCGTCCATCGACTGGTCGCTGAGCGTGAAGCAGTCCACGAGGACGTCGGGCATCTGGATGGTGCAGATGTCGGCGTTGTCCGAGAGACCGGTGCGGCTGTCGATCAGGATGTAGTCGTACGACGCGCGCATGCTGTCGCGCAGCGCGTCGAGGAACAGGCCGCCGCCCAGGCGCTCGTAGAAGTTGTCCCACTCGAACGACGACACCGTGGCCGAGTAGGTGCGGTCCTGCCGTCCGGCGGACAGGAAGTCGAGCGAGCCGCCGTCCGCGAACCGCAGGCCCAGGCGCTCCGGCGTCAGTGAGATGGCGTGCTGCTCGACGTCCGCGAAGTCCAGGTGCCAGGGCCCGGAGCGCTGGGTGCCGGTGGTCGCCGCCCAGGCGTACTCGTTGATGATGTCGATGACTCCCGTGGTCGCCGCGAGGGCGTTGGGATCGAGGAACGGATGGAAGAACCGGTGTAAGCCGGGCGCCTCCAGGTCCCAGTCGACGGCGAGGACACGCCGGCCGTTGGCCGCGAGGATCCACGCGGTGTTGGCCAGGGCCATCGTGCGGCCCGTTCCCCCCTTGTACGAGTAGAAGGTGATGATGCGTCCGTCGTGCGCGGCCGTCATGCTTCTCCTCCGCTGTCGGGTTCCGCATCCGGGTACGGCTGATGGGTCGGGCCCATGAGACGGGGCCGTGGCACATGCGGGCCCGGGGGCGGGTGCGCCTCCGCGTGCTTGAGGTACTGCCGGGTCGTGTGGGCCACGACCGCGGGCAGGACGTCGGTGAAGGCCTTGAGGCTGGGGACGCCGTTCACGGCCATCCGGGACTCGGTGCGCCGGCCCCGGTCCAGGATGAGCGGCAGGGTGCGCTCCAGGTCCTCGGCGAGCTTGCGGCCCTCCTCGCCGTGGCACTGCACGTCGGACCGGTTCCAGGGGATGACGGCGCTGACCCAGGGGCGCGCCAGCGAGTCGAACTCCTTGAGCCTGCGCCGGTGTTCCTCGTCGGTGAGGACCCAGCGGTCGACGAGGAGGATGCCCGGCCGGCCCGACGGCCACTCCTTCTCGTGATCGCCCCCGGCACCCGGGTCGGCCGTCTCCTCACCACTGGTGTCCTCGTCGTCGAAGGAGGACACCGTGATGCGGTAGTCCAGCGACCGGATCAGTTCCTCGGCGAGAGCGGGCAGCGGCCGGGTGCTCTCCGAGTGATACGGGTTCCAGTCCTGCGGGTCCTCGCCGTACGGGCGCCTGTCGCGGTGCTCGGGGATGGTGTCGCGGGTGGGCGCCGCCACGGTCAGATGGATGTGGCGGGGTCCCTCGCCGCGCGGCTTGAAGGCGCTGGGCGTGGACTCGTACGGGCGGGGCCGGCTGGCGGGCAGCGGGGACTCGTGGGCGACCCGCACGATGCGCTGCGCGAGCCCCAGCACCGTCTCCTCGTACTCGTCGTGCAGCCGGTTGAGTTTGATCAGCCCGTATATCCCGTGGGCGGCGTACCGCTCCCCGAAGGCGTTGTCGATGTGGATGTGCCGTACGGAATCGGGGAGTTGGGTGTACTCGACGCGTGTCCACAGCGCGGGGACGATGGCCGGGACGTCGCCGGCCCCCCGGGCCCGGGCCCGCAGGATCCGCTCGTTGAACGCGAACCACTCACGCCCGCACATCTCGCTGGTGAAGTAGCGAGGTGAGAAGAGGGGGACGAACACCCGGCACATGGCCAGGTTCTCACTGAGCTTCTCCGGCCATCCGTCACCGGAACGCATTTCACGGTCCATGAACCCGGCGGGCGCTCCGGCGGGCAGGTCCGTCAGCGCCATGATGTGGTCGCACAGGTCGGTGAAGAGCACATGGACCCAGTGGTCGGGGTCGCCGCCACCTGTGCTCCAGGGCGGTGTGTGGGCGTAACTCAGAAAGAAGTAGGGCCGGTTGTCCGACTCTCGACCCCGCTCCGGTACGTTCACGCGCCCCCCTGCAACGGCTGACGACGCCTCGCCGACGGTGTCATCCGGCCGGACCAACAATGTGCCCGACGATCCGGCCGAACGTGTCGCCGGTTTCACGTCATTCAGTGTCGATATCCGGACATCTGCTCGCAGACGAAATCGACGGCGGGCCGCATCTCCACCAAGGCGACCTCTTTTCCGGCGAGTCGGCCCCGGACCACCAGCTCCTCGGGCAGCCGCCCGCCCAGCGCGGCGAAATCCGAGTCATCGAGCGCGGTGTCCTCGTACGACACCCAGTTCCCCCGCTCACCGACCACACAGTGATACGTACGCTCGGGCCGCGGCGGAGTCGTCCGGTACTCGGCGAGATGGAACGCGGTGCACACCTCGAACCCCACCCGCAGCAGCAGCACCTGAGCCCGCGCCTCGTACAGCCGGGCGAGCGGGGAGCGTTCCCCGAGCAGACAGTGCGGGTCGTGCCCGTCGAGCAGCTCGGCGGCGCGTGGACCGAGCCCCGCCATGGACGTCTGCGGATGCGCACTGCGCACGGCCCCCGGCGACGTACGGACGCACTCGGCGAGCATCCCCATCGCCGTGCAGGGCGTGCCGCCGGGGTCGAAGGCCGGCATCGACGCCCGGAACCGCTCCCGCTCCAGCTCCGTCATCCCGACGGTCCGCGCCCGGTGGGCCCGCGACGTACGCGAGTTCTCCTGGGTGAAGGCGGGCACCACCAGCGTGCCCCCGGGGCCGAGTGCGTCGAGCAGGGCATCGCGTACGTCGGTTGCCCGCAGCCCGCTGCCCCCCAGCGAGGCGTGCACCATGAGCACGCCGCCCGCCCGGACGCCCAACTTGCCCAGCATCAGGGAGAGTTCGGCCGACTCGTCAAAGGCGGTCATGCTACTGCGCCCACTTCCGCCAGTCGGCCCGGAGCTGGCCGACGAAGGCCGCCCCGGTCTCGGTGAGGTCCCGCTCCGGCTCGTCGGCCAGTGCGGTGAGCGCGCGGTGGGCCTCCTTCAGGGCGACCGCCCGGGGCCCCGCGTCGAAGCACTCGTCCGGTGCCCGGCAGGCGGTGGCGAGCGCGTCGTCGGCCTCGTCCAGCAGCCGGCCGGCCGGGCGGCCCGGCACGGTGAGGTCGGTCGTCTCCCGCAGGGCGAAGAACCTGGCCCGTCGGCCGAGCCGGGGCAACTGCTGGGCGACGACCTCGGGTTCGGCGTCCACGGCGACCCCCAGCGCACCGGGGGCGTGTTCGCCGAGCTGGACACCGGCGCCCTTGGCCAACGGTGTCACGACCCGGGGGACGAACAGGCCCGGATCGCCGCGCCAGCCGGGCAGCTGCTCGTCGGCGAGCTCGAAGGCCAGGGCGAGCCGCTTGCCGAAGAGCGCACGGTCCGTGGGCTCCAACGGCTCGTGGACGTCGGCGGGGAAACAGCGCCGGGCCGGATCGGCGTCATCGACCAGCGGCCCGTCCGCCACGGACCGCAGGGTGTGCACCGACTGCGCCGACGGCACCGACTGCAGGGGTCGTAGGGGCCGCCACGCCCCGTGGTCGTCCTCGTCCACCCGTACCCGCTGCACACCGTCCGCATGGCGCACCGCGAAGCCGTCCGGGTACGTGGTGACCTCGACCCGGCCGGACACCGGCAGGGTCAGCGTGCCCAGCGTCGGCAGGTGCAGCCGCCGGTTCCCCTGCTCCCACGCCACGGTCACCTCGGTCCGGCCACGCACCCCCGCGGCCACGGTCAGGGCGGCGAGCCAGCCGGAGAGGGGCCCCTCGCTCCAGACCCGGCGCAGTGCGGACCGCACATAGGGGTGGGCCAGCAGCACCTCCAGCTCCGGCCCTGCGTCGGCGTCCCCGTCGAGGAACAGCAGCGTCTGCCAGGCACTCGCCCAGTCAGTGTCCTGCGCCGCCCGGTCGTTCGCCCGCCGGAGCAGGCTGCGGGTCAACTCTCCCTGCGCGACGTGCAGTTCGCCGATGTCGTGCACGGCCGGGGAGAGCGTGCGTTCCGTGATCCGCTCCGCCACGCCGTCGATGAAGGCCCGCAGGTCGTCGCAGTAGACGGACGGATTGTCGAAGCCCCGTTCGGTGCTGTAGCGATGGGTGTAGAGCCCGCCGCCGCACGACTCCACGACGGCGCAGCGCCGGCAGGTCTCGCTGACACCGTCGATACCGGACTGCCGGGCACGCACGCCGGGGTGCCGGGCGAAGTCGTCGAAGGTGTGCTGGAAGACGTCGTAGCCGGTGGCCGGAGCCCCGTCATAGGCCGCCTTCAGCGAGTCGGCCTGCTCGATGGCGCCGTCGGTCTCCACGACCGCCAGATCGGACGGAGCCAGCCCCATGGCCTCGGTGAGGCTGGGACCGCCGCGCAGGGTGCTGAGCACCGAGTCGAAGGTGCGCACCTCCATCGGGCGGCCCTGCTCCAGCCACCGGTCGAAGACCCCCAGCAGCCAGTCGGCGTACGGCGTGGGGGACCCGGTGCTTCCGGTCGGCGGTGGGCTGTCCCAGGTGGAATGCGGCAGCAGATAGTCGATGCGGGGCGGCTGCAGTCGCGCGAGCGCGTCATGGACCGTGACCGGGTCGTTCTCCACGTCGACGGTGCACAGGATGCCCTGGTAAAGGCTCAGGTATTCGGGTGCCCGCAGCCGCTCGATCCCCCGCAGCACCTTCTCGTAACTGCTCCGTCCCTTTCGGTCCAGCCGGTGACGATCATTGGCCGTTTGATCGCCGTCCACGGAGATACCGACCTTGACGTCGAATTCTTTGAGGATCTCCAGATGGCGTTCATGAAGAAGGATGCCATTGGTGTGCATATGGAGGTCCACGGTGGTGACGGGGGACAGGATGTGCGTGATTTCCTCGCAGATCCGGCGCAGTCGCGTGGGACCCACGAGAAGGGGTTCGCCACCGTGAAGAATTACGGCGATGGAATCGAGCCGGTGCGCCTTGGCGTAATCGGACAGGCGTTGGGCGACCTGTGTGACCGTTTCCTGGGAGATCACGGTCGGGCGCGTCTTCCAGCTCTGGTCGGCGAGCTCGTACATGTAGCAGATATTGCAAGCGAGATTGCATCTGCTATGGATCTTCAGGACCATTTCCTGGATACGCGTCACCCGGCACAGCATATGGGGTGCCGACCCGTGGAGCGCGGTCAAGTCCTCACCCGATCAAGTGAGTTGAGGTACTCCGGTTGTGACTTCCGGGTTCCCGGCGGTCGTTTCCGCCGGGAAGGCCGGGTTCGTGAGGATCCGACTTCGCTCAGAGTGCGGCGTCGAAAGTGATCGGCTTCTTCGAGCGCCATCCAGCGGCATCGGTCACCCGGCTGGTCGCCTTCACGGCAGACGCCTTGTCGGTGGTGACGGAATAAAGAGGAGTGGATCGACGGGCCGGCCGTGGCGCGGTCGATTCGTGCTGGATCTTCGCGGTCGTGTGGTTCATGGCTTTCTCATGGCTCCAGATCATGGTCGACAGATTCAGCCCGTTTCCCGTCGCAGGGTGGGGAACCGATGGGCGTTGGGACCTGTTGACGTCTGGATACGACCTGAACACCTGTGGTGGACTTCTTCGAGTACCTCTTGCGCGGACAGTAACACGCAGGGTGGGCGGTCGCCTACCGGGGGCGCGCGTCTGGGTTGACGCGGCTTCAAATGTTCACTTGCCGGCACTACGGGGGAATAAATGGCAGCCGGAACTCCAGGCCCAAGTGTCACGTTGAGTGACGGCGACTTACCGCCGCTCTTTCGTGAGAGCGACCAGCGGGCGGTGGTCCATCAGGGTGAGGCATTCCGGGCGGTCCGGGTCCAGCTCGTCGTCCTTCTGCTGGCCACCGCTGCCGCGATGCTGGCCGAGCGCCTCGACAGCCACATCCCGGCGGCCCTGGCGGCCGGGCTGTACGCCCTCACCGTCGTCATCGGCATCCGCACCTCCCGCCGCCGCGCCCGTGTGCACTGGGTGACGGACCGCGCCGTGGCCGAGCTGCTGAAGTCGCTCGCATGGATGTACATGGTGCACGGCGGGCCGTTCCACTCCCGGTTGCTCCACCCCGACGACCGCTTCGAGGAGCAACTGGAGGAACGGCTCCGGGAGTTGCGCAAGGTCGGCTGGGAGGACGTACGGGACGGGCCCTATGTCCGGGGCGCGGCGCAGATCACCCCGGCCATGCGGGCGGTCCGGGCGAAGCCGTTCGAGGTGCGCCGGGACATCTACCTCCGCGACCGGGTGATGGAGCAGCATGCCTGGTACAAGCGCCGGGCCGCGCAGGCGCACCGCGCCTCGACGCACTGGTCGGCCATGACGGCCGCACTGACTCTGCTGGCGCTGGTCGCGGCCGTGCTCAGGGCCACGGGAGTGATCTCCGGCTGGGACCTGACCGGGCTGCTCAGCACGGCCGCCGCGGCCGGCGTGGCCTGGCAGGAGATGCGGCGTCACCGGCCGTTGACCTACGCCCATTCGCTCATCGAGCAGGAACTGGAGACGATCCGGATAGCGATGGGGACGACCGTGACGGAGGAGCGGTGGGCCGACGCGGTGGCGGAGGCGGAACGGCTCGTGTCGCCCCAGCACTCGGACTGGCTCGGCCGGTTCGGGAGTTGAGGTGATGTCAGCGAGGGGAGCGCTCTCAGGGCGTGTGCGCGGTCAGTCGCGCTGCACGCCGGGCCGCCACAGGACCGTCACCGGGACCCCGGTGCGCCGCGCGTACGCCACCACGTCGCCGGTACCGCCCACGCCGCGGGCCGGGCGGCCGTCCCAGACGGCGACCAGGCGGTCGGAGTGGTCCACGATCCAGCGGCCCGCCGCGAGGTACGCCTCCTCGTGCGTGGGCTCGGCCGGCATGTCGACGCGGCGGGCACAGGACTTGAGGAGCCTGCGGTACCTGGCCCGGGTCTCCTCGTCGCCGAGGTGCGCCTCGTAGTCCATGCCGGGGATCACGGCCGTCACGGGTACGCCGCTGTCCAACGCGATCTCCGCGAACAGTTGGTCGGCGCCGGCCGCCAGGCTGCTGACGGCCTCCAGGTCGCCGTCACCGCTGAGTTGCCGGCGCATCTCCGCGCGCACGGACGGCAGGGCGGGGCCGGGGATCGCGCGGTGTCCGGTGATGCCGATACGCAGGGTGGTGCGGGTCGCGAGAACGGGTGCGGAATCGGTCCGAGGCGTGCGGTGCGTGATGGTTCCGGTCGTGCCGGTGCCGGTCGTCACGAGAGGGCCCTCCTGCCACCGTCGGTGAATCCACCGTAGCGTCGTGTGATGGGAGCGCGTAGGGGGCGTACTTGGGCACGGCCGGGACCAGGGCCGGTCCGGCGGGCGGCTCAGATGGCCGTGTCCAGCTCCAGTGGCTCGATCTTGCCCTCCAGCATCGTGCCCAGGCCCTGCACGGCGCAGATGTCGGGCCGCTCGGCGATGTTCACGGGCATGTTGGTGGCCTGGCGCAGCATCTGGTCGAAGCCGGGCAGCAGCGCACTTCCGCCGACCATCATGATCCCTCGGTCGGCGAGGTCGGCGACCAGATCGGGCGGGCAGTCGCGCAGCACCTTGCCGATGCTGTCGAGGACGGCGGTCAGGGGCGTCTGGATGGCGTCCCGTACGGCGGCGGTGTCGACCCGGACACTGCGGGCCAGGCCGGTGCAGACGTCGCGGCCGTGGATCTCGGTGGAGGTGGGGCCGTGGGAGGTGAGCCCGTTGCCGGACAGCGCGAGCTGCAGGGGCCGTACGTTCTGGCTGGGCAGCATGAGCTCGTGCTCGTGCCGCAGGTGCTGCACGATCGCGTGGTCCACGGCCTCGCCGCCGCCGCGGACGCGCTCGGCGGCGACGATGGCGCCCAGGGAGAGCACGGCGACCTCGGTCGAGGCCGCCCCGCACACCATGATCATGCTGGCCTCGGGCTGCTCCACGGGCAGTCCGCAGCCCACGGCAGCGGCGATGAGGGTGTCGACCAGATCGACGTGCCGGGCCCCGAGGCCGACGAGGGTCTCTATGGCGGCACGCTGGGCGAGCGGGTCGGCGTCGTGCGGGGTGCAGGCCGCGGCGCGCAGGAACGGCTTGCGGCGCAGGGCGCGGCGGATCTTGTCGCCGAGGAGGTGCCGCAGCATCCGCTGCGCCATCTCGATGTCGACCACGGTGCCGCCGGAGACGGGTTTGACGACCCGGATGTAGTCCGGGGTGCGGCCGGTCATCCGCTCCGCGAACTCGCCGACCGCGATGAGGGCGCCGGTGCGGGTGTTGACGGCGGCGCAGGAAGGCTGGTCTACGACGAGTCCGGAGCCCTTCACATAGACGCGGGTCCTGGCCGCCCCCAGGTCGACGGCGAAGTGGCAGCGGCGAAGCTGCTCCAGCGTGGCGGTCATGGGGGGTCCTCCCGAAAACGCAGACCATGGGTCCGCCGGGTGGGTGGCGGGCCTCGCTTGGGGTGTGGGGTCGTGTGCGGGGCCGGCGTTCGGCGGGCCTCCTTTGCATCGATCGTGCGGGCGGCCGGGAGGGGGCGCCTTTCGGAGGGGGCCGGGTGGGGTGCCGCTGAATGGGGGGTTCTGCTTCTGATGGGGTGTCAGTCCCGCGTGTCGGGTTCCGCGGAATGCGCGGCGTCGAGTATGGGGCGCGGGTGCGGCACGGTGAGATACGCCGTGTCGACGGGGTGCGGCAGCAGACGGCTGAGGTCAGGGCGCCCGGCTCGGGGCGGTGGCGGGCCATGACGTGGCCGGGCGGCATCCGGCCGGTCCGCCGCCCGCGCCGACCTCGCCTCCGCAGACGATCCGGGCGTGCCGGGCGACGCCGCTCATGACTGTCCGGCGGGCTCCTGATCCGCCGCGGCCCTGGCTTCCCGATCCGCCGAAGCTCTGGCTCCCTGGTCAGCCGGGGACCGGTCCGGGGCCCAGCTGAGTTTCACCACCAGATGGCCCTCCGTGGTCCCTTTGGCGATGACGGCCCCGGCCTCCGCGGTGAGCTTCACGCCGAATTCGAGTTCCACGGTGTCCGGCTTCAGGGAGCCGTCCCGGAAGACCCGCAGCGCGGACTCGGCAGCCGCGCGGACGCCGTCCAGGGCGCTCTCGAAGGTGCGCGCCGCCCGGGCCGGCCCGTCGCCGCCGCGCGACACGAGACGGGCGCCGTGCTCGTCGTCGACGCCCTCCACGACGACCCGGGCGCCGCCGTCGGTCTCGAACTCCATCAACCCGTCCATGGCGCCGCCCGCTTCCCCCGTGGTGTGACCTCGCAGAACTCCATTGTTACGGACGTCACTTGGAGATGTCCCGGATTCCTCTGCGCGGGATTCGCGGAGCGTGGCGACGTCAGTCGCCTCCCGGGGCGCCGACGATGCCCCGTACGACCCCCAGCTCCACCAGGTCCTGCGGCCGTACCCGGAGCTGATCCGCCGTCGCCTCCACCTCCCCCGCCTCCCGCTTGAGGATCGCCGCCGCCAGCTCCGGTGCGATGACGGAGAAGTAGCTGTCCGGCGTGGCCCAGGTGTTGCCGGGTGCCGCGAGCGCCAGCGCGCCGCCCGAACCGCCCTCGCCGATCAGCAGCGTCGTGATCGGGACGCGGGCGGCGGCCACCGCGCCGAACAGGTCCGCGATCGCCGCGCCCGCGCCCTGCCGCTCGGCCTCCGCGTCGTTCGCCGCGCCCGGCGTGTCCACCAGGGTCAGCACCGGGATGCCGAGCCGGTCCGCGAGGCGGATCAGCCGGGCGGCGGTGCGGTAGCCCGCCGGGCGGGTGGCGGTTCCGGTCTGGGCGGCGTAGGCGACGGTCCGTCCCTCGTGCTCGCCGAAGCCGCAGAGCATGCCGTCGGGGTCTGCGCCGCCGCAGCGGTCGCCGCTGATCGCTACGCGGTGGGTGAAGTAGGCCGCCAAGTAGGCCTCTGCGTGCGGGCGTTGGGGGGAGCGGGCGCGACGGACGGCGTCCCAGCCGGTGGTGGGACGGTCGTGGGTGCCGAGGGCGGCGGGCAGGGGGGCCGGGGCCGAGTGCTCCGCATGTGCCGCAACAGGTTGTGGGTCGTGTGCGGCGCCATCGTGGCTGGTCGCGCCCGCGCGGCGGCAGCCGCAAAT
Source organism: Streptomyces sp. NPDC059010 (assembly GCF_042740355.1). Lineage (NCBI taxonomy): Bacteria > Bacillati > Actinomycetota > Actinomycetes > Kitasatosporales > Streptomycetaceae > Streptomyces > Streptomyces sp. NPDC059010. The sequence goes on along the minus strand of NZ_JBHYJA010000007.1, from coordinate 136,954 downwards.
CGATTGCAGCCCCGCGGCCCTTGAGGGCGTTGACAGCAGGCGGAGCCACAGGGCCAACGTCCGCCGTAGGTCCTTGGGTGCCACGATCGCGTCCACCGCCCCCGCCGTCAGCTGGGCCTCCGCCGTGTACGCCGCCGGGTCCGCGTCGGGTGGGCGGACCCGGGAGCCGGCGAAGCCGATCTGGGCGCCCGGGAGGGCGAGGGTGACGTCGGCGCCCGCGCCGAGGGTGGCCCAGCCGCCGCCCGTCGTCGGGTCCCGGAGCACCGCGATCTGCGGCAGCCCGGCCTCCCGGGTCAGCGCCGACTGGCGGGCCACGCGCTGGAGTTGGGTCAGGGCGAGCATGCCCTCCTGCATCCGGCTGCCGCCCGTGGCCACCAGCGGGACGACGGGCAGGTGGTGGGCGCGGGCGTGGGTGTACGCCGCCTCCAGCCGGTCACCTGTGCGTTCGCCCAGCGAGCCGCCCAGGAAACCGAACTCGAACGCGATCAGGACCGCGCGCGTGCCCCCGACGGTGCCGGTGCCGCAGACCACCGACTCCTGCTCGCCGGTCCGCTCAGTGGCACGGGCGCGTGAGGCGTCGTAGCCGTCCCAGGCGAGGGGGCCGTCGGGCCCGGACTGCCGTTCCGGGTAGGGGAGTTCGGTGAAGCTGGAGTCGTCGGTCAGCAGGGCGATGACCTGGCGTGCCGCGAGCCGTTCCGTCATGAGGTCAGCGCCCGCTTCATGATCTTCCCCATGTCGTTGCGGGGGAGGGAATCCAGGTAGCGGACCGTGCGCGGCCGCTTGTGCGGTGCCAGACGGGAGGCGACATGGTCGGCCAACTCGCCCGCGTCAGGCGGCGACTGGGGATCGGCGGGCACCACCCACGCCACGATCCGCTCGCCCAGATCCGCGTCCGGCTCCCCGGTGACCGCCGCCTCCCGCACTCCCGGGTGCTCCAGGAGCGCGTTCTCGATCTCGCCAGCCCCGATCTTGTAACCCCCGCTCTTGATCAGGTCGGTGGCCTTCCGGCCGACGATACGGACGTAGCCGTCGGGATCGCGCACCGCCATGTCGCCGGTGCGGAACCAGCCGTCCGCCGTGAACGCCTCCGCCGTCGCGTCGGGGCGGTTGAGGTACTCGGTGAACAGGTTCGGGCCGCGCACCTGGATCTCGCCCACGGTTTCGGAGTCGTACGACGTGATCGGCGACCCGTCCTCCTCCACCAGCCGCAGCTCCACACCCGGCAGCGGCACGCCGACCGTACCGGCCCTCGGTTCGCCGTCCGCGCGGATGCTGGTGTTCATCAGCGTCTCCGTCATGCCGTACCGCTCGATGACCCGCTGTCCGGTCGCGGCCGTGATCCGCTCGTGGTCGTGCACGGGCAGCGCGGCCGACCCCGACACCAGCAACCGGGCCCTGCCCAGCGCCTTCGCCAGCTCCGGTTCCTCGGGGAGCGCCTGGGCGATGCGGTGGTACATCGTCGGCACGCCGAACAGCATGGTCGCGCCGCCGGTCAGCTCGCGCGTCACGCCCTCCGTGCCGAAGCGGCCGAGATGGCGGACCGATCCGCCCCGGCGCAGCGGGCCCAGGATGCCGAGGACCAGGCCGTGCACATGGAACAGGGGCAGCCCGTGGACGAGGACGTCGTCGCCGGTCCACTGCCAGGCGTCGGCGAGCGCGTCCAGGGTGGCGGCGATCGCCCGGCGCGGGATGACGGCGCCCTTGGGCGGGCCGGTGGTGCCGGACGTGTAGACGACCAGGGCGGGGTCGTCATCACCGGCCGGTGCGACAGCCTGCTCGTCGGGGCGGGGGCCGGCCGCCCGTACGTCCACGTCCAGCCGCTCCAACTCCCGCAGAGGAGGCGGGAGTTCGTCATCGGGCGCAGCCAGTACGAGGCTCGGTGCGCTGTCCGACAGGATGTGCCCCAGCTCCTTCTCCCCGGACTTCGGGTTGAGCGGCACGGCGGCGACACCGGCCTCCAGCGCCGCCACCACCGCCACGGCGGTCTCCAGCGCCGGGGTCGCCCAGACGGCCACTCTGCCCGTCCCGCCGATCCGCGCCGCGAGGGCGCCGGAGGCGGCGCCGAGTTCGCCGTACGTCAGGGAACGGTCGCCGAACCGCAGGGCGGGCCGGTCGGCCGCCCGGCTGCCGGTCAGGGCCGGGAAGAGAGAGGACACGCGTCGTACTCCTTAACTGTTCAACGGACACCGGGAACTGTTCGACGGACACCGAGGGGTGTCGTCCACCGACCTACCCCCAGCCCGGCACGACCATCACCAGCCACACCACCGCGGGTACCACCGCCACCACGATCCCTCCGTACATCATCAGCTGCCGGAAGAAACGCTCACGGTCGACGTCCGGTGCCGCGGCCAGCACCAGCGCGCCGTTCGTCGAGAAGGGGCTCACGTCCACGACCGTCGCCGACACCGCGAGCGCCGCCACCATCCCGACCGCCCCGATCTCGCCCTGCGCCAGGAACGGCACGGCCAGCGGGATGAGCGCGCCCATGATGCCGACGGACGAGGCGAACGCCGAGACGATCGCGCCGATGTAGCAGAGCAGTACGGCGGCCAGCAGCGGTACGCCGATGCCGCTGACGCCCTCTCCGGCCCAGGTGATGGTGCCCATCTCGTCCAGTACGCCGACGTAGGTCAGCACACCGCAGATCAGCAGCACGGTCGGCCAGGCGATCTCGCCGACCGCCTTGCGGCTGTCGTCCGGCCAGACGGTGCTGAGGACGACGGCGAGGGTGATCGCGGTCAGGCCCGCGTCCAGGTCGAGGACGAGGACGGCGACCACGAGGGCGACCAGGGAGAGGAGGGTGGCGATTCGGGGTGGGGTGAGGGGGAGAGGGGCGGTGGGGGCCGGTTCGCGGGTGGCGGTCGCGGTGGTGGAGGGGGAGGGGTGGGTGCCTGGATCCGCCGTGGCCCCTGTGCCGGTCGGTTGTGGCTGGTCGCGCCCGCGCGGCGGTAGCCGCACATCGATTGCAGCCCCGCGCCCCTGAGGAGCGTCTCCCGCGCCCTCGGCGAGTGAGCCCTGTCGCCATAGCCGCAGACCCCCGCATACGACGAACACCACACCTGCGATGACGAGGTTGACGATCAGGGACGCCAGGAACAGCGTGACCTCGTTCCCCGGCAGCTTCTCGCGCTCGACGATGCCGTTGACGATCGAGCCGTAGATGCTGATCGGGGAGAAGCCGCCGCCCTGCGCGCCGTGGACGACCATGGCGCCCATCAGGAGCGGGCTGATCCGGTAACGCGCCGCGAAGCTCAGGGCGATCGGTGCGACGATCGCGACGGCGGCGGGGCTCACGGCGCCGATCGCGGTGAGTGCGCCGGTGAGGGCGAACATCACCCAGGGGATGAGCGCCACCCGGCCCCGGACGAGCCGGACGGAGGCGTGCACCAGCCAGTCGGTGGTGCCGTTGGAGCGGGCGATCGCGAAGAGGTACGTGACGCCGACGAGGACGACGAATAGGTCGCCGGGGAAGCCGGCGAAGATGCCGTCCGCGTCGAGGCCGGCGACGAGCGTGCCGACCGCGAAGGCGGCGGCGAAGGCCAGCGCGCCCATGTTGACCGAGCGGGTCGTGGCGATGACGAACACCACGGCGAGGACGAGGATCGAGATGAGTTCGGGGGACATACGGGCTCCCGTCTTTGGGTCCCGGAGCTGTTGGGGGGAACGGCGGCAGTGGTCAGGGCGGTGATCAAGGCAGTAGCGGCGCAGTGGCCAAGTGGCTGAGCCAATTTGGCCTGCTGGCTGGATAGCGTGGGGTCGGCGGAGGGCGGCGTCAAGGGTTCTGGCGGAAATTGGCTCAGCCACTCTGCCACCTGACCGCCCGGTGTTACGCTCCCGGCGAGAGGGGGAGCCCGTGACCGACGCCCTGCGCCCCATGACCAAGCAGCGCCTCTACGAGCAGGTGCTCGACCGGCTGCGTTCGTACGTCGCCGAGGGCGGCCTCGGCGCCGGGGACCGGCTCCCGACCGAGCGCGACCTGGCCCAGCGGCTCGGGGTCAGCCGGGCCTCCGTGAAGCAGGCCATCGTGGTCCTGGAGGTGCAGGGCCTGGTGGAGGTGCGGCACGGGGGCGGTACGTATCTCGTGCGGGACAGCCTCGACGTGGAGCCGGTGGAGCGCATGGTCGAGCGCCGCCGACGCCTCCCGGACGTCCTGGAGGCCCGTGAGGCCCTGGAGACCAAACTCGCCGAACTGGCCGCCGAACGCCGCACGGAGGAGGACCTCGCGGCGATGCGCTCGGCTCTCGCGCACATGGCGAAGGAGATCGAGGACGACCACCACGGAGTGGAGGGCGACCGGCTCTTCCACGCAGCCGTCACCGCCGCCGCGCACAGCAGCATCCTCGCCGAGTTCATGCGCTCCATCGCCGGCCAGATCGCCGAGAGCCGCACCGAATCCCTCCGCCAGCCCCACCGCCCCGCCCGCTCCCTCGCCCAGCACCAGGCCATCCTCGACGCGATCGCCGACCAGCGCCCGGCGCAGGCGGCGGCGGCCATGCGGCGCCATGTCCGTACGGTGGCGAAGGTGCGGTTGCTGGACTGGGAGCCGGAGGACGAGCGCTAGACGCGACACAGAGTTCCGCTCGCTCATTGCTCATCGCCCACGGCCATGACGCCGTGACGCCGCTGCCCCCGGTCGGGACAGCGGCGTATCGAAGGCCTCTCGGCCGGCTCACCGCACGGCGGGCTCAGCTTCCCGCTGCGGGACCGGCACCGGCACCGGCACCGGCACTGGACCTGGCTCCGGATAGAACTCCCGCGGGCGGCCCTTCTTGTCTCGCAGACCCACCAGCAGGCTGCCCGGATACTCCACCGCCCAGTAGCTCACGGCGGCGACCAGCACTCCGGCCGCGACGACGAACAGCACGGCCAGCGGGAAGCCCGCCTGGGAGCGGGGCAGAGCGCCGGAGTCGTACAGGGCCAGCATCAGGGGTTCGTGCCAGATGTAGAGGCTGTAGCTGACCAGACCCACACCCGTCAGCCAGCCCGAGCGCAGCAGGGCGTGCCAGCGGGGGCGGGCCGTCGTGCGGACGTGGAGGGTGGCGTAGAGCAGGGCGAACCAGAGGAGCGCGGCCAGGGGGTGGTAGTAGGTGTGCCAGGTGTTCTCCGGGTCGGAGTGGTACGACAGGGCGTACAGGCCGACCGCCGAGGTGACCGCCAGTGCCGTCGCCGTACGGGCGCCGATCCGGCCCCGTTCGCCCAGTGCCACCAGCAGTACCGCCAGGGCCATCCCGGCCGCGAAGCCGCCCAGGCGGGCCTGCGGTCCGAAGTAGACGGGCCAGTTTGGTGTGCGGGACACCGAGGGCGTGGTGGGCGACGGCGATCCAGGCCACCGGCGCCAGATAGAGCGCCGCGCAGCCCGACGCGCACAGCAGCACACGGGCTCGGCGGGTGCGCAGGCGCCGGCAGACGCGGATCGCCGGCGGGCCGACGGCGATCAGGGTGAGATAGAACGCGATCTCCAGCGACAGCGACCACGTGGGGCCCAGGGTGTAGAAGATCCGCTGCTGGTCGAAGACATGCGTGAACGTGAGGTGTTCCAGCAGGTCGCGCCAGTCGCCGGGCAGGGACGGGTTGCGCAGGGACCAGACCAGCAGGACCGCCAGGACGTAGAGCGGGAGGATCCTCGCCGCCCGGCGGAAGAGGAAGTCCCGGCGCGGGCGGGTGCGGTCGTCGCCGTCGATCGCGGCCCGGGCGTAGGAGAGCGTCAGCAGGTACGCCGACATGACGAAGAACAGGTCGATGACCTCCAGGGAGATCAGCGCCCCGAGGTAGGGGTCGTCGACCGGCGGGTGGGAGCCCTGCGCGTCGTAGACGTAGTACTGCTGCCAGACGTGGAAGACGACCGTGCTGAGGGCGGCCAGGCCACGGAAGCCCTGGAGTTCGGTGCTGCGGGAGGGCTTCAGGGGGCGTGGTGGCTTCGGGGTGTTGGTCACTGGCCGCTCACCGCCTTCGCCGGAGCCGTGGACCCCGCCGTCGCCGCCGCGCGGGGCGTCACCCTCCAGCGGCGGTCTCCCAGCAGCTCCCTGAGGTGTGACTGGCGGGCCACGATGTTCTTGAAGTGGGTGTAGAAGACGGTCGAGATCAGTGCGTGCAGCCAGAACCAGCCGCGCCTGCGCCGCAGTTCGGGCACGGCGAGGCGGCCCGCGAACCCCGTCTGCACCAGGCCCGCCGAGAGGGTGAAGGCGAAGGCGACGAGACAGGCCGGGGTGGCCCAGTTGATCTGGTCCGCGCCGCCCGCCCGCAGGGCCGAGTGGAGGAGGATCGGGAGGATCTGGAGGGAGAGCCACGGCTGGACCTCGCGCCAGCCCAGCAGGACCGCTAATCCCGCCTTCTGACGGGGCGTGAAGGACGGGTTGCGCAGGGCCTGCCGGAGGTGGCGCAGGGAGACCTGGAGCCAGCCCTGGGCCCAGCGTGAGCGCTGGTTCCACAGCGGCTTGAGGCGGGTGGGCGCCAGCTCGCGTGAGATCAGGGTCCGGTCGGTGGCGATACGGGCGCCCTCCGTCAACGCGCGTAGCGTCGAGTCGATGTCCTCCGTCAGCATCGAGCCGTGCATCCGGGTACGGGCCAGCAGGTCGGTGCGCCAGAAGCCGTTGGAGCCGCCGAAGATGCCGAAGCCGTACAGACGGGTACGGCCCGGGTGGCTGACGGAGTAGATCGCCTCGAACTCGGCGGCCACCTGCCGGGCCACCCAGGAGCTGTCGCCGTTGCGGATCACGCAGTGGCCCTGGACGACGTCGTAACCGTTGGACAGCCAGTCCCAGGCGTGCCGGAAGGCGTCCGGCGCCGGGTGGTGGTCGGCGTCGAAGATGCCGACGAACTCGCCGCGCACCCGGCAGACGGCGGCGTTGACGTTCTGCGCCTTGGAGGTGCTGCCGGCCACCGGGAGCAGCACCAACCGCGGGTCGCGGAGGGCGATTTCACGCAGTGTGTCCTCGACCGGCAGCGCGTGGGGCGTGTTGTAGGCGAGGACGATCTCCAGGTCGCCGGGGTAGTCCAGGCGCAGGAAGGACTCGACGGTGTCGACGATCGTCGCGGCCTCGTTCGGCAGGTAGGCGGCGATGACGGCGCTCGCGGGCGGGTACGGCTGCGCGGGCGCCCGGGGCCGGGCGGGCGCGTCCAGCGCGAAGAGGCATTCGAGGAGGATCAGGGAGGCGGAGAGGATCAGTCCCGCGACCACCACCCAGTAGACCGCCGAGGCGACGTCCCAGCCGAGCACCGCGTACGCCTGCTCGTACAGCGCGAACGGCACGCCCACGCCGATGAGCAGTGCCAGCAGGGGCGAGAGGGCCAGCAGGAGGGGGCGTACGACCTGGCGGGGGCGGCGGCGCGGGGTGGTGGCCCGCATCCAGGGCTCGTAGCGGACGGGGCGCAGGTCGCGGTGGCGCAGGGCCTCGGCCACGGCGTCGCCCGCCCGGTCGACGGCGCGGTCGTCTGCGCGGTCGTCGGTAGGGTCTTCCGCGTCGGTGAGGGGGAGCCAGCCGACGGCCGGGGTCAGCCGTACGTTCTCGTCGGCGACCACGAACCGGGTGCCGGCCACGGTGGTGGCGAACTCCTGGAGCGCACGGCGAGCGGTCTCCTCGTCCACGCCGGGCATGAGGACGAGCAGCCGCCCCTCCTCGTCCCGGCCGAGCCGGTTGCTGCCGTTGCCGAGCCGCTCGGCGACCGCGGCGAGGCGTTCGGCGACCTCGCGGCGCACCCGCGCCCCGAACCGTTCCACCAGCGCGTCCGCCTCGGCCACGCCGACCACCGCGAGGACACCGGCCCGCCGCCCGGGACGGCTTCCGGGGCGGCGCAGTTCCCGGTCGAGCTCGGCGCGGAAGTGGGGCGCGGAGTACAGGCCGGTGAGCGGGTCGAGGGCCAGCCGGTCGACGGGGACCGGGACGCGGTGCAGCTTGGCGGCGATCCGGGCCGACAGCTCGACGGGTTCGGCGGTCTCGGACAGACAGTCGTCGGCTCCGCCGCGCAACAGGCTTGCCACGCCCGCGGGTTCACGGTCGGCGGTGACCATGACGAGCGGCAGGACCTGACCTTGAGGTGCGGTGCGTATCTCCCGTACGACGGCCAGGGCCTGTTCGACGCCGCCGTGGCCGTCCAGGGCGACGATCGCGTCCGGCGGGGTGTGCTCGACGCTGCGACCCACCTCGCCCGGGGCGGCGTGGGTGACCGCGTAGCCGGTGGATTCGAGGGTGCGGGTGAGCCGTTCGCGTCGGGGGCCGGGGGTGCCGACCGCGAGGACACGGCCTTGCGACGACCCGTCGGTCGGCGGGCAGGCCGGACTGTTCCGGGGCGCGGGTGCGCGCCTCAGTTCGGTGTGCATGTATGAGGGTCCAATCCTGTTCGGATGTGGGGGGAGGACCTTTTGTCGCTACGTAGCCTCACCGAGCGTCGTGACGCCACACCTGCGGCGGTGTAACACCTTGATTGCCTTTGCGTGCCCATGCCAAGGAGGTGGGGGGAATTGCGTGACCGAGTGTGAGAGCAACGGGCAGTGCGGAACGGGCGGCGGGCATTCTCCGTCCGGCACCTGGTCGGCCGGCCGTACCTTTCGCCCGAGAAGCCGGCGTCGCCGCCAAGCCGCTCGGCAACCGGCGCAACCGGCGAGCCTCAACCCCGTTCCGGATCGAACTCCATCACCTGGGTGAGCCGGATGTTGTTGCCCGACGGGTCCCGGAACGACGTGTCGATCCCGTACGGCTGTGCCGTGGGCGGGTCGTTGAACTCGACGCCACGGGCGGACAGTTCGTCATACGCGGCCTTGCAGTCGTCGGTCTCCAGGAACAGCGTGCCGCCCGCCCCCTTGGCCACCAGGTCCGACAGCTGGGAACTGCTCGCCCCGTCCAGCATCGGCGGCCCCGGCACGGGCATCAGCACCAGCGCCGGACCGTCCCCGCCGGGCGGGGCGACGCACAGCCACCGGAAGCTCCACGCCTCCATCGTCACGTCCGCCCGGACCTCCCAGCCGAGCTTCTTGGTGTAGAAGTCGAGCGCCGCGTCCTGGTCGTGGACCCAGAACTGGGCATTGGCGATCTTGATCGTCGTCATGGCTGCTCCCTCGTCGGTACCTGGATCGGTCACCTGGATCGGTCACCTGGAATCGACGCTAGGCAGCCGGCAATCCCGTGTCTTCTCGAAACGTGCGGTTCCGCGGTCGTCCGTAGGCCATCGCCACACAGCGGGGGATGCGCACATGCCGCGCGGCGGGCGGGTGCGCCGCCCGGTAGGCCTGCGGGGTCGTCCCGTACATCCTGCGGAAACTCGTGGTGAACGACCCGATACTCCGCGCCCCGACGGCGACGCCGACCTCGGCCACCGTCCAGTCGGTCGCGAGCAGCAGGGCGGCGGCCCGTTCCAGGCGACGGGTCAGCAGGTACTGGTGCGGCGACTCACCGAACGCCGCCCTGAAGCTGCGGCTGAAGTGGGCCGGGGACAGCGCGGCGGCCGCGGCCATGTCGGCCACGGTGAGCGCCTCGCCGTAGCGGGCGTCCGCGAGATCCTTGGCGCGGAGCAGATGACGCGCGATCGGAACATGTCCCACGGGACCCATTGTGCGACCGCCGCGCAGGCAGCCAGACCGGCAGACCGGCCCGGCGGCTCCGTCAGGCCGCCGTCTCCACCACGTCCGCCACCACACAACTGACGTTGTCCGGCCCGCCCGCCTCGTTCGCCGCCGCGATCAGGGCGTGGACGGCGGTGTCGGGGGCCGGGGCCGAGGTGAGGAGGTGGCGGATGCGGGCGTCGGGGACCACGCGGGACAGGCCGTCGGAGCAGAGGAGGTAGCGGTCGCCGGGCTCGGGGTCCTGGAGGCGGAGGTCCGGGGTCGCGGGCGTGGCGGGGGAGAGGGACTTGAGGAGCAGCATGCGCTGGGGGTGGGTCGTGGCCTCCTCCGGGGTCAGACGGCCCTCGTCGATCATCGACTGGACCACCGTGTGGTCGTCGGTGATACGGAACAGGGCGCCGTCGCGCAGCAGATACGCACGGGAGTCACCGATGTGGACCAGCGCCAGCCGGGACCCCGTCCACAGCAGGGCCGTGAGCGTCGTACCGGCGTCCGCCCCGGCCCCGGCCACCCCGTCCGCCCCGCCCGCCACGTCCCGGACCGCCTCCGTCGCGCCCCGCACCGCGTCCTCCAGCAGGTTCAGGACGTTGCCCGCCGGGAGCTCGTCCGTGTCCAGGAAGCGCAGCGCCTCCACCGCCGCGTCGCTCGCGGGGCCGCCCGTCGGCCCGTAGCCGTCGGCCACCGCGAGCAGTCGGGAGCCGGCGTAGGCGGTGTCCTGGTTGGCGGGGCGGACCAGACCTCGATCGGAGTGGGCGCAGTAGCGGAGTTCCAGCATGGTGGTGTCCTTCCTCGGTGTGCCGGACATGTGTCGGACGAGGAACTCGGCGAGATCCCGCCGAGCGGCCGTCTCCGCCTCGACCTGCGCCCAGTAGGCACGGATCTCGCGGGCGGCGTCGGCCGGTCGCAGGGCGCACACCCGACGGATGCGGGCCAGGGGCATCCCCAGCCGCCGCAGCCATGCCACCAGCCGGGCCTGCTCCAGTTGCTCGACGGCGTAGTACCGGTACCCGGTGGCCGGGTCGACCCGGTCGGGCCTCAGCAGGTCCAGCTCGTCGTACAGCCGCAGTGCCTTCGGTGACAGGCGGCAGGCCTTGGCGAAGGCTCCGATCGTCAGCATGTTCCTGCTCATCGCGATCCCTTCCGGTTCCTCGCACCGATGCTGTGGCTTCACCGAAGGTGAAGGTCAAGCGGCCTTACCCGGTTCCGGAAGCGGTTGCTAGCCTGCGGATCGCACAACCGTCCGATCCGGGAGGAACCCGCCGTGCCCCGCATAGCCCTCGTCACCTGCCGCCCCGGCCCCGAGGTCACCGTCGACCGCGATCTCCCCGTGCTGGTGGCGGCGCTGCGGGAGGCGGGGGCCGAGGCGGAGGCCGTGTACTGGGATGACGACGCGGTGGACTGGGGCGGGTACGACCTCGCCGTGCTCCGCTCCACCTGGGACTACAGCTGGCGCGCGACGGAGTTCCTGGCGTGGGCGGAGCGGTGCGGCAAGGCCACCCGGCTGGCGAACCCGGTCGGCGTGGTGCGCTGGAACGCCGACAAGCGGTACCTCGGCGATCTGGCGAAGGCCGGGGTGCCCGTCGTGCCCACCCGGTACATGGCCCCCGGCGACGGTGTAGACGGCCTCCCCGTCGACCACGAGTACGTCGTCAAGCCCACCTCCGGAGCGGGCGCCCGTTTCGCCGCCCGCTACACGCCCGACGAGCACGACACGGCCGTACGACAGCTCGCGCGCATGCACGCGGAGGGCTTCACGGCGATGGTGCAGCCCTACATCAAGAGCATCGACGTCAGCGGGGAACGCGCGCTGCAGTTCTACGGCGGCAGCCTCCTGCACGCCAGCCGCAAGGGCGCCGTCCTCACCCCGGGCACGCCCTACGACGACCGCAAGACCGCCCACCCCGGCCTCGAACCCTGGACCCCGACCCCCGCCGAGCTGGCCGTCGCCGAGCGCGCCCTGGCCGCCGTACCGGAGGCTCCCGAGCTGCTGTACGCGCGCGTGGACCTCGTCGACGGGGAGGACGGGGAGCCGCGTGTGATGGAGCTGGAGCTGGTGGAACCGAACCTGTTCCTGTCCCTGCACCCCGGGTCGGTGCCCGGGGTGGTGGAGGCGGTCTTGGCGTCGGCCGCGCAGCGGTAGCGGTTCACGCCCCGTCGCTGAGCCGCTCCAGGCCCCGCAGCACGCCGATGATCCTGGAGCCCTCCGCGCACAAGGGCTCCAGCTGGTCGATGACCTCCTGCCGGGCCCGGTTCTCCGGCTGGGCGATGCGTTCCTGGATCAGGGCGCTCGATTCCTCAAGCATCTCCCGGTACTGGGCGAGATTGTCGGCCAGGTGATCGATGACCTCGGTCCCCCGGACACCGGCCGCCAGGGTGAACTGCTCCTGCACGGCCGCTGCTTCCCTGTCGATGTCCTGGATCCATTCCTCGCGCAGGACATCGAGCGAGCTGGCGCTGTGCTTGTGTTTCTGCACCACCGCGTAGACGAGCGCCGCGACCCCGGCGACCAGTCCCGCCGGGGGCACGAGGGTCCCCGCCGCGGCCAAGCCGTACACCCAGCTGCCGCCCGCCGCCACGGGGGCGGCGAGGCCGACCAGGGCCGCTGCCCGTTGCACGATGTCGTACCCGGTCGTCGTTCTCTGCCGGGTCTGCTGGGGCACCGACACGTCGTTGACGTCGAAGGTGAACTCGGGGAGACGTCCGGCGAGCCGCCGGTCGCCGAAGTGCCGGTCGACGGTGCGGACGACTTCCTGTTTGAAGTCGTCGTACTCCTGGGACCACAGCGTGACGGGGCCGGTGGCGGTCTCCAGCCAGGCGCGCAGGGTCTGCGCCTTGAGGAGTTGGACCTGATGCGCCTTCGCCGTCTTGTTCAGGTCGGTTTCCCTGATGGTGGCGTCGAGGTGGGCATGCAGGTGGGCGGCGAGGCGGCTGAACGGCCGGGTGGCGCGCCGGACGCGGTCGTGCAGTTTGCGTTCCAGTTCCTCCCTGATGGCGGGCAGGGCGGTTTCCACGAGGTGCACCCGGCGGCGCTGGTTCTCCAGCCGTTCCTTCAGCTCGTCGATCTCCAGGCGCTCGGTCTGCAGCAACTGGTCGAGCACCTCGTGCCGTGGGGCGATCGCGTAGCGCGCCCAGGCGGCCACCGCCGCGATGTGCCGGATGCCGGTGCCCGAGCTGATGAGGTCCTCAAGCGCCTGGCGCAGCTCGTCCATCTTGCTCTTGTTGCGCTCGCGGTGGGCGGCTGCCTCCGCGCCCTCCGCGGCCAGCTTGGCCGCACGGGCCTCCCGCGCGGCGGAGACGGCGATGAAGCCCCCGCCGAAGAAGCCGAGGTCGGGCTCGCCGTTCGGCAGGGTGAAGTTCTCCTTCAGGTACTGGTTGTTCCGGTCGACCGTCGCCTTCCACGCGGGCTGGTTGCGCAGGTCGTAGTGGTCCGCCCGGTCGATCGCGGTGACCACCCACACCACCCGCTTGCGGCGGCCCTGCGGACCCGACAGCAGACAGTGGTCGTACAGGTCGCGGATGAGCTTCAGGTCCTCGTCCGACAGGGTGCGGTCGGCAGGGGTGGCGTAGAGGTAGCAGTCGGCCTCCAGCAGAGCTCGGCGGACGATCGTGTCGTGGACCGGGTTGGGGGAGCCGACGCCGGGCAGGTCGTAGAACTTGGCCGGCAGGGGCGTGTCGGCCAGCTGCAGCTCCACCTCCGCCACCTCGCGCCCCCGGTGCGGGCGGAGCCGGTCGGCGATGTCGGCGGCGTGCATCGCATACGCCGCGACCACGGACGGCGCCGGTGAGTTGCCCACGTCCTCCCATTCGTCCGGCGGCGCGTCGGTGAACCTCACCCGCAGGAACCCGGTGCCCGAGGCGTCGACATCCGCCTGGCCGTCCACCGGGACCACGCTGGCCGGGCAGGCCGTCGTCGGCACGGGGGAGGACGGCAGCAGTCCGACGTATTTCTCGCCGGGCTCACCGTCCGGCTCCGATGGGGGCACGTCCACCAGGTCGAGGCCGCCCTGCAGCCCGCTGAGCAGGAAGCTCTTGCCGGACGAGAAGTAGCCGAGCAGCGCCACGTTGATCAGCGTCGTGGACACCCGCGTGCGCAGCCGGCGCAGCGCGTCGGCCTCCTCCCGTAGCTCCTGCGGCCAGGCGCCTGATACCTCTGGGGCCGCCTGCGCGGCCTCGAACCATGTCTCACCGTCGCCCAGCGCGGCTCGGAGCACGTTGCGGGCTTCGTCCACATCTCTTGGCACAGTCACAGCTGACATATAGCCGAGTAGCGGGAGTTGACAGCGCGGTTCCGCAAAAACCTCACAGTCCGGTCAAGTTCAGGCCTGGACCGCCACCCGCTGCAACAACCCCCAAGTGAACTCCGCCACCACCTCCCGCCGAACCCCCTCCCCGTCCGGCGCCGTGAACGCCAGCCCCCACCTCGTCGGCGCCGTCCCCTCCAGCGGGCGGGCGGGGGCGAAGGCGCGGGCGGCCTCGTCGACCGTGCAGGACCAGGGGGTGAGGTCGGTGAGGGTGCGCAGGGTCGGCGCCTTCGCCCCGGGCGCACGGACCACCCATTCGTTCCACACCGTGCCGTTGGGGGCGAGGAGTACCTCGAAGCGCAGGTCGGGCCAGAGGGGGAGCGGCCACAGCCAGGCCTCGCAGTCCAGGTCGCCGATCTTGCGGGTGATCACGGACTCGGGGGTGCCGAGGACCGAGCGGTAGCGGGAGGCGGCCGTGCGGGACCGGGGGGAGCGGACCATCGCCTGCCAGCGTTTGTTCGCCTCGCGCATCTCGGCGAGGGAGACGCCGAGTTCCCGGCGGGCGTTCTCCACCAGGTCCGGATTGTGGTCGGCCATGCGGCGCAGCAGCACCAGCTGGAAGTGGAGGGCGGTGAACGGGCTAGCGGGGGGCTTTCCGGAGGGCATGCGCTCCATCGTCGCCGATCGGGCGGCGGCCGTCGGGGAGAAAGAGGACCGAGTTGACGTACCTCGGGCCCCGGAAGGGCAGGACTCGGCGCAGCAGGCCCTGGGTGACGACGTGGCAGGCCTCGGCCTGGTGGGCCTCCAGCGGGAAGGAGGTCAGCGGGACCCAGTCACGGCCGGGCAGGACCCAGCCGTCGTAGCCGAGGAGGGACAGGTACGTCACCACGGGGGCGATCGGCTGGATACGGGACTCCAGCTCGATGAACAGGGCGGGCCGGTCGCGGGCCAGGATGCCGGTCGCGCCGCGCAGCACCGCCAGCTCGCTGCCGTCCACGTCGACCTTGATGAAGTCGACGCTTTTGAGGCCGAGTTCGTCGAGCGTGACACAGCTGACCGGCAGGGCCTTGGCGTGGATGTTCCGGCGGACCAGGGAGGACACGCCCCGGTCGCCCGCGTCGTGCGGCGGCAGCCAGAGCCGGGCCGCGCCGGGGCGCTCGGCCGCCGCGGCCTGCACGACCCGGACGTTGGGCGGGGCCGTCGCCGCCAGGAGGCGCGCGAGGTGCGGGACCGGTTCCACGGTCACCACCCGGCGGGCCCGCCGCGACAGCCGCCGCGTCCACGGGCCGTACCAGCCGCCGACGTCCACGGCCGTGCCGCACCCGGCGGGACACAGCTCCGCCAGCCGGGCCAGCTCCGGTTCGAAGCGCGGGTAGACGGCCCGGGCGACGGCGGCGACCAGGCGGGTGGGCAACAGCGGGGCGATGCTCGCGGTCAGAGTCATGGAGTCATCCGTTTGAGGAGTTCCTCGTGTTCGTCGTCGGAGACCTGCTCCCCGGACGCCGGCAGCAGCTGCGGTATGCCGTCGACGATCGGGTAACGCCGATGCAGACGCGGGTTGTACAGCGACTCGGGCGGCTCCTCCTCGTCCTCGGCGGCATCCGGTACGACGAGGTGCAGCGGTCCCTTGTCGAGCGGACAGGCCAGGATCCGCAGCAGCGGGTCGTCGGGTTTCATGGCGGGGTCAACTCCTTGGCGCCTATGGGGGGTTGCGGAGACTGCGCGGGCGGGTCGTGCCGCGGCATGGACAGCAGTACGGCGATGGCGAGCGCCGTACCCGCGACCCGCAGGGCCAGCCGCAGCGGGTCCTCGGGCAGGGCCTCGCCGAACGACAGCGTGCCGAGCACGGCCGTGTAGAGACAGGTCACCGTCGTGCACACCGGCACGATCAGCGAGGCCCGGCAGCGTTGCAGCGCCGCCTGCGACATGACCAGCCCGAACGCGCCGGTGAAGAGGAGGAGGTACGGGTACGGGGAGCGCAGCAGGTCCAGTACGGCGCCGCCGACTCCGTTCGTCGTCAGGTAGCTCGACACGCCCTTGATGGCCAGCGAGCTGACCCCGTACAGCAGCCCCACCGCCACGCCGTACTCGACGCCGGTCGTCGGCAGCCGGTGCCGGTGCCGGGTCCTGCGTTCGGCCGAGTTGTACAGCCACACGCCCGCGCCCAGCGACGGCACGCACACCAGCAGGATGAGCGGGTACGGCGCGGCCTGGCTGACCGTCTCCGAACCCTCCCGCAGCGACAGTACGACCATCAGCAGCGCGGCGAGGATCGCACCGAGCGCGTACCGCTCCCGCCCACTGGTCTTCTCACCCAGCAGCCGCGCGGAGAGCAGCACGAGCAGCACGAGCCCGGAGACGAAGATGCCCTGCGCGGCGGCGATCGGCAGGGTGCGGTAGACGACGAGCTGCGCCCCGAATCCGGCGGCCAGGGAGAGCGAGCCGCCGATCCACAGCGGGCTGCCGAGCACCAGCCGCAGCAGCCGAGCGGGTTGCCGGATGCTCACCTGCGGCAAAGCGGTGAGCGCCCGTTTCTCCAGGACGAAACCGAGGCTGTACAGGGTGTTCGCCAACAGTGCCGCGGCCACTCCCCACCACATGGTCAGGCCCCCTGGGTCCGCCGTGCATGCAGCAGGAGGATCGACGCGAGCGACGGCCTGGCGCAGGCCAGCCGGTCCAGGGGGCGCAGCGGGCGCGGTACGCCGTGGAAGGGCGCGCCCGCGAGGCGTACGACCTCGAAGCCGGACGCGGCCACGAACTCCCTCAGCGCACGGGCCGTGTAGAGCCGCAGATGCCCCACGACCTCCCGTCCCGGCCGGCCGTGGATCGCCCGCAGGCTGACCTCCGAGAACACCGGCTGCACCCCGGCCAGCAGCAGACCGCGGTTGTACCAGGCGGCCAGGTTCGGGGTGGACAGCATGAGGTGGCCGCCGGGGCGCAGCACGCGGCGGATCTCGTCCAGGGCGGCGTCCGGGTCGACGAGGTGCTCGATCACCTCGCTGAACAGCACGGCGTCGGCGGACCCGGACCTGAACGGCAGCCCGCCGTCGGTGAGTTCACCGCGGACGGCGTACGGGATCCGGGTGCGCGCCCGGCGCAGGGCGTCCTGGGACCAGTCGATGCCGACGATGCGGTGGCCGGGGAGGAAGGGGGCGGCGGTGGCCGCGGCGGTGCCGTCGCCGCAGCCGATGTCGAGGATCGTGCGGGTGCGGCCGGAAGGGGTGGCTGCCGCCGGTCCCAGGGCCTCGGCGAGCATGCGGGCCTGGCGGCGGCTGCGGGGCGTGCCGGAGGCGACGGGGACGTCGGGGTTCTCGTAGAAGTCGCGCAGTTCGGGGGGTTTCGCCGGGGCGGTCGTCACGGGGTCACCTCCGTGGAGTGCAGGTAGTGCTCGAAGAGGTCCCGCAGATGGGCTCCGTCGCCATGGCTGAGCAGGGCCCGGGACCAGCGCAGGGCGAGATGCAGCCGGCCCGCGGTCGACGCGGTGGTGACGGTCAGGCCGCGGGGCATCCGGGCGGGCGCCGAGAACCACACGGCGTGCGCGCGGCCTGCCTCCTCGCCGAAGTCCAGGGGGTACGGGATACGGCCGATGTTGCTGAGGAGCGTGGTCGAGGTCCAGGGCGCGGCGGCTCTGCGCAGGCCGCGGGTGAGGGCGGCGCGGACGGCGACGGGGGCCCAGGGGGCGGTGAGCAGGGAGGCGCCGTGGCCCAGCTGGGGGCGGGGCAGGGCCTTCAGGGCGCGGGTCCGGGTGGCCGTGCGGTGCAGGAAGGCGGGCATGTCGGCCGGGTCGTGCACCGTCAACTCCTCGGGGGAGAAGGGGACTTCGACCAGTCGGGTGCCGTTGCCGATGGGCATGGTGACGTCCCGGGGGCGGTCGTCCACGGGCATGGTGATGCGCAGCGGGCGGGGGCGGTCGCCGTGCTCTCTGTTCCAGTGGGCGAGGGTCAGGGCCGTGGTGACCATGAGCTGGTCGTTGACCGTGTAGGGGGAGCCCTTGGGGCGGTGGGGGAGCGGGAGCTCGGTGACGAGCATGCCGTTGCCGGGGGAGGGCTCGGGGGTTCCGGGGGCCACGCGGGCGGGGTGGGACCAGTTGGAGGGGGTGTCCTCGGGGGGCGGGGGTGCCTCGGGGGTGGTGCGGTTGGGGGGTGCGGCGGGGGAGTTGTCCTTGCCGCCGTAGAGCTCGGCGGCGGTGGCCAGGACCCGGAGGCAGGCGGGGCCGTCGAGGGCGGTGTGGTTGATGGTGAGGAAGAGGACGGTCGTCCGTGCGGTGCGTGGCTGTGCACCGTCGGCTCCGCGCGGCCGTACACCTACGGCGTCGGTCGCCTCGCTGCCCTCGACGGAGCCCGCCCCCTCCACCACCTCCAGCCTGATCGGCGGCGAAAGGGACAGCGGCGGCGCCTCGGTGAGCGCCCGGGTCCGCGCATCCCGCAACGCGTCCCTCCCGGGCGCCGGGAAACTCACCACCTCCACGTCGGGCTCCGCCGTCAGCTCCCACTCGTACCGGCGCCGGTACCACCGCCCCGGCGCCTCCCGCATGAGAATCCGGGGGTGCCGGCGCAGCGCCTCGCCGAAGGCCGCCCGCAGTCGGCCCGCGTCCAGCGGCCCCGGCAGATGGACCTCGATGTGCACCGTCTCCGGCTCCTCCTCCTGGAGACAGTGCCGGGCGACCTCGTCCACGACGGGGAACGGCACGCGTACCGGCGGCCGCAGCGGACCGTCGGCGCGTGCGGGCTGCTGCAGTGCGGTCATGTGGCCTCGCCCTTCCCCGTGTCCTCTGCCTCCGACGTGTCCTCGGGACGAGTAGCCCGGAACCTCGATTTGCGCGGGGCGATGCGCGCCGTCGGCGGATCAGGCTCCGGCCCGCCGGGCCCACGGGCGGAGACGGTCGGCCCGGAGGCGGGCCGGGGCTCGGCCGCCCCGGGCGGCTCACCCAGCGGACTACGCCCGCGTTCCCGATGCGGCAACGGCCGTGTGGGCGTCTGCGGCGCGGCCGTGCCGGGTCCCGGAACGCCGCCTCCGGCGACCGGCGGCAGCACAGCCGTGGAACCGGCCGCTCCCGGCGCTCCCACAGCCACCGCAGGCTCCCGCACCCCCGCCACCCCGGCGAACAACCCGATCAGCGCCAGCAGTTGAGCCACCGGACCGAAGGCGCCCTCTCCGGCCCCCACCGGCTCCCCGGCCCCGGTCGCCGCGGCGACCCCGGCCCCCGCGAGGGCCGCGAACGCGATCGGCACCAGCACCGTATGCCGCCGCCACGCCACCACCGCCAGCACCGGCACCAGCAACGCGAACCATCCGGCGATGAACACACCGACCACCGTCACGGCCACCGTGCCGAGCCACAGCCCCGGCAGCGGCGGGGCGGGCTGCGGCTCGTCGGGGTTGGGGGCCCGGCGGCGCCACAGCGCCAGTCCGACCAGCAGCGCGAGCGCGACCGCACTGCCGATCAGCCCGCCCTCGTAGGTCACCGCGGGCTCGTAGGACAGCTCGACCGCGCCGCCCGCACCCGCCGGGATCCGCCAGCCCTGCTGCCAGCCGTCCAGCCGTACCGGCGTCAGTTCCTTGCCGTCCAGCGTGGCGCGCCAGCCGTCGTTGAAGTTCTCGTACGTCGTCAGATAGCTCGCCGCGCCCGACCCGACCGTCACCGCGCGCCGGTCGCCGAGCCAGTCCCGTACCTTCAGCTCACGCCCGGCCGTCGCGGCCTCGGCGACCGTGCCGCGCGTCAGGGTCATCTCGGTCACCGCGAGGGGCCCGGCGTCCCCGGCCTCGACCTGATGGTCACCGGCGGTCAGCCGCAACTCGGCGTCGTCCCGCCCGCGCTGACAGAGCGTCACCTCGACCCCGCGCCGCTCGACCAGGTCCCGTACGGTCCCGCGCACACTGGTCCGGTACAGCTCGCCGTCCATCGACACCACCGGCCCCTCCCCGCACGGCAGCGAGAAGGGCCGGGTCTCCCGCGGCTGCGGGGTCCGGTACTGGTCGAGGGCCGGGATGTAGGCCTCGGTCAGGCCCACCGGCAGCCGCAGGTCCTCGCCCACCATCGGGTTGTAGAGGGTGAGCGGGGCGGTCTCGGTGATCGTGATGTCCAGGCGGTCGGTGGTGATCGGCGGGAAACGGACGTTGCCGTTCTCGTCGACGCCCGCGATCGCCGCGCCGTCCGGGGAGCTGATGTGCACCTCGATGGGACGGGTGGAGAGCCCGCCCGCCGGTGCCAGCACGACCTCGCCCACCGCCTGCTTCCCCGGCCAGCGCAGATGGATCGTGGGCCGGTCGCCCGCGATCCACGCCGTGGTCAGATCGCCGTCGGTGAGGTTGCGCGGCGACAGCCCGGCGCCCAGCCGCGCGGTGGAGTCCGCCGTGGCCACGATCCGGTTCGTCTGCTCCGGCGCCACCTTGTACAGCAGCTTGTCCAGCTCCTCGCCGGCCACCGGCACCGCGTTCGCCCGTATCTCGTACGTCCCCTCCGCCGACGTCGTGAAGCGCCGGTGCAGGCCCGCCTCCGTGCCCGTCGGGGACAGCCCGGTCGGGTCGGCCGCACGGGACAGGGAGACGATCTCGGCGGCGGCTCCGGACTTCTCGGCGTCGGCGGGCAGCCGCAGCAGCCGGGTCACCTGGACGTCCGGCAGGTCGATCTCGGAGAAGCCCGCCCCGGTCAGCCCGGCCCGCCGGGCCACGGAGTCCGTGATCGTCAGCTTCATCCACCTCGTCGCACCCGCGGGCGCCTTGACCGACTGGGTCGAGCCGTCCGGCCGCAGGACGGAACTCACCGCCCCCTTCTCCGTCTCCACCCGCACCCGGGTGGCCGCCTCCCGCACACCCTCCTGCGGCAGCGGCGACACCTTGAACGACGACGGCATGTCGTACGAGCCGCCCGCGAAGGCGATCCGCAGCCACTCCCCTTCCGGCGAGCCCTCCGAGCCCTCGGTCCACGCCGTGTCCGGATTGCCGTCGAAGGCGTTCACCGGGTCGAACTGCGGCAGATGGAACAGCCAGCTGCCGTACGACGAAGCCGTCACCGACCGCGCCCCGCGCAACTCGGCGACGGTCTGGTGGTCGAGGCCGGTGCTCGGCAGGATCTGGTGCGGTTTCTCCCCCGCGTCCTGCGCGGCATCCGGCGCATTGCGCTCGCCGCGCGTGTACGTGTACGACGTGGTGCCGCTGACCAGCCCGAACCGGGTGTCCGCGCGCCGCATGCCGTCGCCGACCACCTGCAGCGGCGGTGAGCCGAGCCCGGGATGGTTGTCGCCGGTCAACACGCTTGCCCTGCCCCGCAGTTCGGACGCCAGCGGCAGCAGCGCCTCCGGACCGCCGGAGACGACGGCCGTGTCGGCGACCGGCTGCAGCCCCGCCTGGTGCGGGCGCGGCACGTCCTGGCTCACCGGCTGGTAGATCTCCACCGCCCGCTGCCGTGGATACAGCCCCTCCACCTGGAGCGGGGTGTCCGGGGCGATCGTCCCGCCGGTCATCACCGGCCCGAGGCCCGTCACCCGCTCGTACCCGGACTGTTCGAGGGTTCGCTTGGCGGCCGTCGACGGGACGGAGCCGATCTGGTCCGGATCGAGGTCGTTGCGGACGACGACGTAGTAGATCCCCGCCCGGCTCAAGTAGTCGGCCAGCCCCGGCACTTGGGCGCCGCTCGTCAGCGCCTGCTCCACGGCGTCCATGGCGCGCCGGTTGCCGGGGGCGCCGAACGGGACGTAGTCCCGCTGGGCCCAGCGGGAGTCGGCGACGACGTCCAGGGGCTGGTCGATGGTCGAGCCCCAGGTGTAGATGCCGTGCGCGGTGGCCGGCACGACCAGGACGCGGGCGTCGGGCGAGTACTTCTCCATCCAGTCGGCCGTGGCCTGCCAGTACTTGGGTATCTCCTTGAACGACCCCGGGTTGAGGATCGAGCCGTTCAGATACGGCCACATCAGTCCCGGCAGCACCAGCGCGGCCGCGATCAACGGCGCGTACCGCCGCCCCCGCACCGGCCGCGCCCCGCGCGTCTCGCCCGCCACTCCGACCAGATGGGCGAGCCCCAGCACCAGCGCCAGGGCGAGCCCCGTCTGGAACTTGTAGATGTTCCGGAACGGCACCAGCGCGCCGTCCAGCCAGCCCTGCACGGTCTCGTGGAAGGGCGCGCCGAACGCCCCGCCGTACCCGGCCAGCAGGATCAGCGCGGTCGTCACCACGGTCAGCACCAGCCACCGCCGCTCCGGCATGTCCCGCCGCGCCAGCCCCGCGAGCCCCAGCCCGGCGGCGAGCGCCGAGCAGACGATCACGACGACGGACGCGGCGACGGTCCAGCCGGCCGGCAGCCAGGCCTCCCCGAAGTGCAGATAGGCGACCCAGTTCCCGGCGCCGCGCAACGCCTCGGTCGCCGACATGGTCTCGGTCGTGGTCTGCGAACTCTCCACATAGGGAAGGAAGTTCTCGCCGTAGGTGCCGAGCAGCAGAAGCGGGATCACCCACCAGGCGGTCGCCAGGATCACCCCCGGCACCCACCAGGCGATCAGCTTCCGCTGCCGTGGACCGGGCGGACGGGACAGCAGATACAGCCCGACGGGCAGCAACGAGGCCAGCGTGGAGGCGGCGTTGACCCCGCCCATGAAGGGGATGACCAGCGCCGACCGCAGCGCGGCGACCCGGGCGGCGTACCGCTCACTGGTCAGCGGCAGCAGCACCCACGGCAGAACCGCACCCGGCAGCGCGGCGGCCGACGTGGATCCGATGACGATGGTGAAGACGGGCCAGAGCGCATAGGCGACGGCCGCCACCAGCCGCGACCTCCCACTCCCCACCCCCAGCCGCTCGGCCAGCCGCAGCGCACCCCAGAACGCCACCGACACGATCAGCGACAGCCACAACCGCGTCGCCAGCCACACCGGCAGCCCCACGACATCGGCCAGCCAGTAGAACGGCAGCATCGGCCACAGATAGCCCGAGTACTGGTTCTGGATCCCGCCGAAGCTGCCCTGGTCGGACCACAACTGCCCGAGATCGGCGAAGAACTGCCCCGGATCGACGGTCACACCCAGCTTGGTGTCGAACGTCTGCCGCCCCGGCTGCACCGCCAGCAACAGCACGAACACCACGGCCCAGAACCCCAGCAGCCAGCGCCGCGACCTCGGACCCTCCGGGGGCCCCGAGGCGGGCACGGAGGTGGGCACGGCTGCCGGGGGAGGAGCCTGGACCGTGGTCGTCGTCATGGTGGACACCGCCGGAGGATGAGGAGGAGGTTCCAGGTGGCGAACTCGCGTATGCCGGGCGCCTTCACGACGGTCTCCGCGAGGAAGGGCCAGTAGCGGGAACGCGCCGAGACGATCTCGACGTCGTCACGGGCGCGGACCTGCCGCAAGGTGGCGCCGATGTGCACGGCGAACAGGTTCTCGCCGAGGGTGTGCTTGGCGGCCCGCCCGGTACGCCGCCGATAACGCGCACGGGCCCGCTCGGCACCGAAGTAGTGCCAGGGCGCCCACTCATGGCCGCCCCAGGGGGACAGCCAGTTGGTGAACGACACATAGACCAGCCCACCGGGCCGGGTGACCCGAGCCAGCTCACTCAGAAACGTCTGCGGATCCGCCACATGCTCCAGCACATTGGAGGAGAAGGTGACATCGGCGACGCCGTCCTGAAGGGGCAGCAGATACCCGTCGGCGATCACGGCGCCATCGGGAGGCTTCTCACCGAGCTCGTCCATGTCCGGCTCGAAGAGGAACGCATGCGCGCCCCGCTGCCGGAACTCCTCGGTGAAGTACCCACTGCCACCACCGACGTCCACGACGGTACGCCCGGCGACGGACCCGCCGTAGGCCTCGACCTGGTCGGCGGCGTCGCGGGCGAGCAGTGAGTAGCAGGCCTCGGGGTCGTCCTGCTCATGCATGAACGCACGGAAGAGGGCAAGGGACCGCTGAAAGGAGGGGTCCTTGGCGGTGCGTGGCGACGAAGCGCCCCTGTAGGGGCGCGGGGAACTGCGTGACCAGCCACGAACCACCGGTATCCGCGAGACAACCTCACCAACTCGGCGTTTAGGCGTCACGGCGCGCCCCGCACGGCCTCCGAGGCAACCGCGAGGAACTGCCTCACCGTCCGATCCCACCGATACTGCGCCGCCCGATCCCGCGCGGTCTTCCCCATCAGCTTCCGCCGATGCCCGGACAGCGCAAGCGCACACCACGCGGCCGCGAACGACGACTCCCCGCGCGCGAGCACCCCGGTCTCCCCGTCCACGACGGAATCCCGTAGCCCGGGCACATCAAAGGCAATGGCCGGCGTCTCCCGGGCCGCGGCCTCGGTGACGACGAGTCCCCACCCCTCCACGGCAGAGGGATGCATCAGCAACCAGGCCGCGCACAGCAGCCGGTGCTTCTCGGCCTCGGAGACATGCCCGGTGAACTCGACGCCGGGCCCGGCGAGCTGCTCCAACCGCTGACGCTCGGGTCCGTCACCGACGATGACGAGCCGCCCACCGGTCACGGGCCGCACCCGCTCCCACAACCGCAGCAGCAGATCGATCCGCTTGTACTCGACAAGCCGCCCGACGGCGACGAACAGAGGCTCCGGCGAGCGATCTCCCAGAGGGCCCGGCTCCTCGACCCCGTTGTGCACGACGCGAATACGCTCCCGCTCGACCCCGAGATCCCGCAGCGCGTGCGCGGTCGACGGAGAGACGGCGACCATCAGACTCCGCCGCTGCGCACCGGTCAGCGCCCAGTGCTCCAGTCTTCGGCCAAGGCGGGCCGCAGGCGCCAGCGCGCCGCCGAAACGCATGGTCCACAGATCGGTGTGCACATGGTTGACCAGGCACAATGTGGGCCCGCGATGCCACAGGGGCGAGAAGTACGGCATTCCGTTGCAGACCTCGACCAGCAGATCGCAGTCCCCGACCTGACGGGCGAAGGCGGATCTGGCGCGCAGATAGTGGCCGTAGGAGCCGCCCGCCGACACGACTCTGTAGTCGCGGTAGGCCGCGGGGCCCCCGCACAGCAGGGTGACCTGGTGGCCGAGCCGGGTGAGGCCGTCGGCGAGACGGTCGACCAGCAGCTCGGAGCCGCCGGCGGATCGGTTGCCCAGGTCACGATGGGCGAGAAAAACGATTCGGCGCGGATGTGGGGGGAGCGCCGGAGGGTGCTGCGACGCCGTGGGGAGCGTGGCGCGCAGCGGGGATGGCACGTGCTGGGGCATGTGCGCTCCAACTCGTCTCAGGGTGCGGAACTCAGCGTGGGGGAGGGGAGGGTTTGTGGTCCCGTGGGGGGATTCGCAGTTTTTTCGGTCGCTTACGGTCGTTGTGCGTGGGGTGTGGACAGGCTGTGTCCGGGTGGGGGTGGACAGTTTTCGCCGAGCCGTTCGCCAGGGCTACTCACCGGCGTGACAATTTCCGGCTTTATTAGAGCTGACGTCACGTCACATTGTGAGCGAAGGCTGGGGCATCTCGACCGTCCCAGGGGATTCCGGCTCTTTCCGGCCTCGTGCCACCAGAACGGCACCCACCACCGCAAGCACGAATCCCGCCCCAGCAGCCCCGATGGGCAGCGTCTCACCCACCATGCGCAGCAGCCCGCTGTCCTGTTTCGCCTGTCGTACGGCCTCCTTCTGGGTGGCCGTGGTGAAGGCGATCTTCTCGCTGTCCAGCAGTACCACCGCGTCCTTGTCGACGCCGGGCGCGCGCAGGGTGCGGCGCGGACCGGTCTGGGCGTAGATCACGCGCCCCGTGCGCTGGTCCACGACCAGCTTGAACCCGTGGTTGGAGTACCACTCCTCGGCCAGCACCTGCGGCCGTTTCGGCTGGTCGACGATGCTGCCGGGGACGAGCCGGGTGCCGACCTTGCGGGGCGCGACCGTCGCGGTGAACCGATAGCCCGTGTACCCCTGGATCTTCTCGGTGCCGTCGTACCGCATGGTGACCGTGGTCCCGCCGCTGTTGTCCCACCACTGGTAGGAGCGTTTCTGCACATCGAACGGGAACTTCAGATAGGCCTCGCCCTCGATGTACGGGGTCTCCTTGCAGCAGTGCACCGGCCTGGTGGTCTTCCGGTCCATCACCCAGCGGTGCGGAGTGAAGTCCAGCGCGTCGTGCGGGTCGGCGGCGGGGAGTGACTTGTCGGTGTCGACGGTCGTGATCACATCCCAGACGGCGTTGCCGCTGCGCTCACTTTCCGCCACATTGCCGCGCACCTGCTGAGTGACGGTGATCCGCTGATCCTGCACGGTCTCGATCTTGTCGGTGTCGAAGACGCTTCCGGTGCCCTTGTAGACGGCCGTGGTGTCGATGTCGATGGGGTTCACGGCGGCACGCGGGGTCACGTACCAGGCCAGCATGGGCGCCAGTACCAGCAGAAACGTGCCGAGACCCAGCAGGATCAGGGAGAGAGGTGAGGCTGTACGGCGCATCCGGCACTCCTGGGGTTTGACGCATGGTCGATGCAGGTCGATGCACGGGTCGGTGCACGGTTGTTGCCTGGCCGTTCTTGGGCCGGGAACCGTAGGCGTCCTCGGACGGAGTGTCAACGCCTTGACGGCCGTCTCGATGGACGACTTGTCGGACGACTTGCCGGAACGCCTTGACGGGCTGTCACAGCTTGTCGAGACTGAACCCGACAGGCAGGGGTCGGGATCAGGCTGGTACCACCGGGGTGGGGACGATCTCCGGGATCTCGGACAGAGAGGCTGACCCTGCGATGTCCAGACTGCTCGCCGCCATGCTGACCGTCGCGCTCGGCGCCGTACTCGCGGTGGGCGCCGCGCTCGGCGTCGTCGCACTGCTGGAAGCGACGCCCGACCAGCCGAACACACCCTTGATCACCTACGAGCAAGCGGGCCAGGGGAGTTGACCGTGGCCGCCACCCGCTCCCCGGCCTCCCCCGCCGCCGTACCCCGCTCGGCGTGGCGTGACGTACCCCGCTTCCAGGTCCGCCGCTTCGCGGAGCTGGCCATGGCGGACGCCCCCGCCCTCGCCCAGGAGATCCTCACCGAGATCCAGCGCGAGTACCCCCAACTGCCCGTCGTCCTGGACGAGTCGGGCGAGCCGATGGCCCTGGTCGGCATCCGGCGCGCGATCGAGGTCTTCGTCCAGCACCTGGAGACCTCGGAGGGCCGCCCCACCGTCCCACCCGGCGTCTTCCAGGACTTCGGCCGGGGCGAGGGCCTCAACGGCCGCTCCCTCGACTCCCTCCAGGCGATCTACCGCATGGGCGTACGGCTGGCCTGGCGCCGTTTCGCCGAGATCGGCCAGCGCGTCGACATCCCGCCGCCCGCGATGTACGAGCTGGTGGACGCGGGCTACCAGTACCTGGACGGCCTGGTCGACCAGTCGGTGCGCGGCTACGCCGAGGCGGCGGCACGCCAGGCGGGCGAACGGCTCCGTCTGCAACGCCGCCTGATGGAACTGCTGCTGGCCGAACGCCACCGGGGCGACCCGGCGGACGCCCTGTCCGAGCGGGCCGCCCGGATCGGCTGGCCGCTGCCCGAGAAGGTCGCCGTGGGCGTACTGCTGCGCCCGGCGCGGGAGGCCGTGGCACCGGCCGTGGGGCAGGGGGTGCTGCTCGACCTGGAGTACGAGCAGCCCCGCATGGTCGTCCCCGAACCGGACGCCGCGGGCCGCCCCGAACTCCTGCACCGGGCACTCACCGGCTGGGCCGGCGCGATAGGCCCCCCGGTCCCGCTCGCCGACGCGGCGAAGTCACTGCGCTGGGCCGAGGCCGCCGTACACCTGATGGAACGGGACCTGCTGCCGGCCGGCGACGTCCTCTACTGCACCGAGCACACCGAGGCCCTGGTACTCCTGCAACCCGAGGAACTCATCGACGACCTGGCCCTCAGATGCCTGGCCCCCCTGCAGCACTGCGGCCCCACCCACGGCCGGCGACTGGCCGAGACGTTACTGGCCTGGCTGGAGACGAGGGGCGGCGCACCGGAGGTGGCGGCCCGCCTGGGGGTCCATCCCCAGACGGTCCGCTACCGGCTGCGCCAGATCCGGGAACTGTGGGGCGACGAGATGGACGACCCGGACCGGCGCTTCGAGCTGGAACTGGTGTTGCGGGCCCAGCGGTTGAGGGGGGTGCTGGGGGAGGCGCACCGGTAGCCGGTGGTGACGACGGTGCGGGCACGCTCCCGTTGACTGCCCCGTGCGCCCAGGCGACCCAAGCGCGTCGGCCTCGTTACTGAGACGAGGTCGTACCGCGCGGCGGGTCGGGGGAAGACATGCTCCAGGGCAGACGTGGGCGATGGGCGGCCACCTGGATGGCCGCTCTTGTCGTCGTGGGCCTGGGCGCGGTGGCCGCCGGGAGCCTGGACAAGGAGGCCGCAGGGTTCGTGGTTGCCCTGCTGAGCCTGGTGGCCTCCGTCCTGGCCGTCGGTGCTCCGTGGGCGTGGCGCTCTCCCACCGCCGCTCAGAGGTCCTCGGAGACACAACGGGAGGCGGCCGCAAGCGCGTTGGCAGCGCTCGTACGAGAGCAGTGGGGGCGCGAGGCGACCTTGCGACAGCTCTTCTCTCCCTGGCCCCTTCCGGTTGCGTGGACATCGTTCGGTGCGGGTCGGGTGGCGGACCGCGGCGAGCTGAGTGGCATCGCGGACGGCACGCGGTTCGACCGGGTCGCCGATCTCGTGCGGTGCTGGGCCGAGCGGCCGGGCCAACGGCTCGTTCTCGTCGGCGAGGGCGGGACCGGCAAGAGCACCTGCGCGCTGCTGCTCACCCTGGGGCTGCTGGACCATCCGGAGGTGAGGCAGGTACCGGTTCCCCTGTCGGCCGCCTCCTTCGACCCCGAGTGGGAGACCCCCGCGCAGTGGATCGCCCGGGAGCTGAGGCGGTCGTATCCACTCCTGGAGGACGCCGAGCGCTTCGGCCCCAGCGCCGCCGCGGACCTGATCGCCGGGCATCATGTGATCCCCGTACTGGACGGCCTGGACGAACTGCCCGCCTCCCGCCTCCGTGCGCTGATCCGTGGCCTGGCCATCGCCCATGACCCACGGTCCCCACTCGTCATCACTTGCCGGGAGGACCAGTTCACCGACGCGGTGCGCGAGTGCCGGGCGATTCCACGCGCCGCCCTCCTGAAGCCGTCCCCCGTTCCCGAGCAGGAAGCGCTACGACTCCTGTCCTTCGCCGACCAGTCGGCCGGCGCCACAGACGCCTGGACACGTATCGCGCGCCACATCGCCTCCGACGCCGACGCCCCTGTGGCCACGGTCCTGCGGTCCCCCATGGGGGTCGGCCTGGTGCGGGCGGCGTACGCCGACGGGACAGGAGACCCGGCAGATCTGCTTGACCGGCGGCGGTTCCCCGATGCGACGGCCTTGGAGGCTCACCTTCTGGACTCGTTCGTGCCCAGCCTGTTCGAGCGGGCCGCCGCGAACCATCCCGATCGACGCGGCTGCACCCCCGCGGCCGCCGAGAAGTATCTGCGCTTCCTCAGCCGGAAGCTGACCGAGCAGGGCACGGCCGATCTTGCCTGGTGGCAGCTGCGTCAGTGGTGTTCCCTGACGGCGTCGGCATGGAAGGTGGCCCTCTTCGGCGGGCTCTGCGCGCTGGTCCCCCTCCTTGTCCACGTGGAGAGCCTGAGCCGCGAACAGGCGGCTCGCCACGACGGGTCGTGGCAACTTGCCGTACTGGTGCATGCGATGTGCACCCTCCTCTTTCCCGCCGCTCTGCTGCTGGTCGCCCAGTGGACGGTTCGACGCAGTCCTTCCCTTCCGCGCCCCCTGTGGGTGACGGCCGTTCCCATCTGTGTCGCGGCTCTCGTGCCCGTGGTCGTGAACGTGGTGTACGCGATGCTGGTCGCGCCGTTCACACTCCAGTCACTGACGCTGGGCGGCATGGTCGTCGTCGGTGGCTATCTGGGCATGCTGCTGCCCGTGGTCAGCGTGGTCGGGCTGCCGCTCCCGCCGCTGTCGCCCCGGCGAGGCCACTTCTCGATGGCCGGATGGCGCCGCCGCCTGCGCGGAGCGGCGATCAGGTTCACCATGACAGCCCTGATCGTCTTCGTCGCAGCCCAGGTCAGCTCGATGTTGATGTACTGCTCCGAGGGAGCGCCCCACTCCGTGCTGTATGTCTCCTGCGCGGTGCACCTGGCGGACACACCTCTCGCTGCCGGGGCTGTCAGCGGGCTGCTGGCGGCGGGTGCCTGGTGGTACGAGAGTTCAGGAAGCCCGGCGGACGTGGCAACCCCCGGGGAGTCCCTTCGCATCGACCGGACGGTGGCCCTGTGGTTCGGCCTCGCCGGTTCGCTGCTCATCAACATCGAGGGTGCGTCGGTAATGGTGCTTCCCCCTCCGGGGGCGCCCGACCACAGCCTCGGTCAAACGATCGTGATCCTCCTGTGGGACTGGCTCAGCCTGCTTGGGCCGACCGGCGCCCTGATCGCGCTCGCGTCGACGAGCTGGCCCTACTACATGATCAGCCGTCTCCGCTTCGCCCTGACGGGCGAGTTGCCGTTGCGGCTTCAGACGTTCCTCACCGATGCCCACAGGCTGGGCGTACTTCGCCGGAACGGTGCCGTGTATCAATTCCGGCACATCACCGTGCAGCACCGGTTGGCGATGACCCCGGACCGCGTTCCCGTTCCTCGCCCGAGTCCGCCACCGCCACCACATGGTCGAGCGCCGGGAAGGCCGCGCCGCGACGACCATGCCCCCTGACCAGCCCGTGGATCTTTGTCTCAGAGGCCGTAACGGCTCTTCAGATGGCGCCAGAAGTCGCGGAACATCCACTTGTCGAACTCGGTGATCTGCGCGGCCGAACCGGCCTTCATCAGGAAGCAGCACTGGCCGGTCGGGGTCCAGTCGTAGAAGTCGTCGAGGCCGAAGGTGTGGCCGACTTCGTGCAGGTAGATGTGGATGTTCTCCTGGCTGAGGGCGGAGGTGAAGTACTCCTGGCCGACCCGCTGGCCCCAGTCACCGCCGGCACCGCCCTGGAAGCCCTTGGTCAGCCACAGGGACTGGTCGTAGTGGCGGGCGGCACCGCCGGGGCACCTGGCGTAGTCGCCGTCCTGGTGGAAGAAGCGGCCGCAGTCCGGGGCGCACTGCGGGGAGCCGCCGCTGTCCAGCATGCCGGTGTAGATGTCGACGGAGTTGTCGGTCCACTGAAGGGTGGAGCGGTTCTTGACGGCCCAGCCGACGATATTGACCGGCACGTTCCGGTACGGCCAGGCGTTGTGCCCGGTGCCGTCGCTCTCGACCATGGCGGCCATCCACTTCGCGAACTGCTTCTTCAGCGCGGCATGGATCTGGTCGCGCAGGGCGGCGCTGACCGGGGCGTCGGACTCCCAGCGGACGCAGTAGTTGACGCTGCCGCGGTTGGCCATGACCTGGTCCCAGCCGTAGTTGCGGAAGCCGTAGAGGTCGGGGTAGGTCGACTCGACGTGGTTCCAGACCTCCCCCAGCGGCTGGACGAGGCCCGCGGGCGGGTTCCACTGGTCGGCCGCCTGGGCGGGGGCCGCGGTGACGGCGGGGGCGACGATGAGCGCCACCAGCGCGGCGATCACGGCGCCCAGGCGGGCAAGTCGGGTACGCATGACGAACTCCCTTCGTGGGGGACGGGACTTCGTCAACTGGTCGCCGCCGAAGGGAAGTTGGTTGCCGCCGAAGGACTGCTAAGAACTGCAGAAGAAACAGTGGGAAGGCGCGGGTCACACTGTTTGTCGGGCGGACTTGGCGGTGCCGACCGCGGTGGCGCCGCCCGGAGTGCGGGCGGACGCGGACGCGGCGCGCAGACGCCGGCCGCGGCGGGTCAGCCCCCAGGGCTTGAGGATCGAGATCACCGTCATGAAGACATACGCCGACAGCGACACGATCGGCCCCATCATCAGGTCGGTGGCGTCGGGCAGCGGCCCGCCCGCGGCGACGGCGCCGACGGTGGTGCCCAGGCCGGGGCGCAGGGCGAACGTCGTGGCGGCGGTCGTGGCGAGGGTCAGCCAGAACTTGATGTAGACCCACCGGTGCCGCGCCAGCCCCCACTGCGTGCCCAGCGACAGGACGAGCCCGCTGACCAGCGTGAGGAACGCGACGGGCAGCAGCAGCCAGTCGGCGAACAGCTTCATGGACCGCACCGACGCCTCCACGATCACCGCGGACCCGGTCGTAGCCGCGGTGATCGCGAGCGCGAGCAGCCCGAGCGTGAGCCCGAGCCAGCAGGCGGAGGCGATGACATGAACGACGAGGAGCGCCCGGCGCGCGGGTCGGCTCAGCTTCTTGGCAGAGGAGGACGACGTGGAAGACATGGACAACACCGTGCCGGGCGGGCGCGATGGAGACGTCTGACAGTGGGAGTAACCCGGTGTACTGGCGGGGGAGTACCTGACACCCCTCCGCCTGCTCCACGGCCGAAGCCTCGAAGACTCGAACAGAAGGAGACCACGATGAGCCAACCGACCCCCCACCCCGCCCTGCGCCGGCTGGAGATCCTGGTGGGCGAGTGGGACATGTGGGCCGCCGGTCGCAGCGCAGGCCCCTTCCGGGTGGAGTTCGCCTGGCAGGAGGGCGGCGCCTTCTTCGTCCAGCGCGCCGACGTGACCCCCGAGACCTCCCTCCCCGGCCCGTGGGCCGCCCACGCCCCCTTCCCCACCGTCTCCCTGACCGGCTACGACGACACGGCCGAGGAGTTCACCATCCTCTACGCCGACGGCCGCGGCGTGTCCCGCGTCTACCACGGCAGCATGACCGACCGCACCTGGTGCCAATGGCGCAACGCCCCCGGCTTCCACCAGCGCCTCACGGCCACCGTCAGCCCCGACGGCACCACGATGGAGGGCCAGTGGGAGCAGTCGGCCGACGGTGACCGGTGGACGACGGACTTCGATGTGGTGTTCGAGCGGAGGGGGAAGCCGCAGAGCTGAACGACACCCCCTCCTTTTCGGTCGCCGCTACGCGCCGGCCGGCTCCTTGGCCGCGGCCCGCCGTGGTGCCGGCCGGTCCAGGTGGACCACCACCGTCGTGTAGAAGCGGTGCACCGCGTCGTCCACGCTGCGGATGAAGCCGGACTCGGCGTTGCCGCGGGTGCTGCCCATGCCCTTGAGGAGGGACAGCCGGAAGCCGGTGATCCGGGTCGCGTTGCTCTTCGGAAGCAGGTCCGCCGGTTCGGGCCGGAGGCGTTCCAGGGTGCCGCGGGGGCCGCCGGTCTCGCCCTCGACCAGGGTTTCCACATGGAGGTCGGCGGGCGCCTCGGCGAGACGGCGGACGAGGCGTTTGGCCCAGGTCAGGGGGTAGCCCTGGTCGGGGGACGGGATCTCGACGGAGGTTCGCAGCCTGCCGGTTCGCAGGTCGGCGCCGATCGTGAGCAGGCCCGGGGCGTTCTCGACACGGAGCTCCGCTTGGAGTCGCCCATCCCGGCACAGTTGGTCGGCCAGCTGAAGCCGGCGGGCTCCGGGGTCGGTGCCACGCCTGGTGCGCGGAGCGGGTAGCACCTTCTGTCCGAGTTCGCCGCCGAGCCTGAGACACACCTGGCGGATGAGACGCTCCCAGTTCTCGACCACCTCAAGGGCGCGCGGGTCGCCCAGACACAGGGTCTCGTCGCTGATGCCGTTGCGCACCGGCACCCAGGCCGAGCCCATGTTCTGGAACCCGTGGCAACCGGAGTTCTCGTGCTGAAGATAGTGCAGCAGTTCCTGGAGCAGCCAGGTGCGCGCCGCATTGCCGACTCCCTCGTGCCGGATCAACAGCTGTGCCTGATGAGCCACTTCGGCCCACGACAGGTGCCAGAGCGCCACCTTGTGCTTGCGTCGCCCGTCGATCTTGACGTCGACCAGTGGGCTGCCCTCCAGTGCCACGTCGTTCGACACGGTGATCACGGCCTCGTAGCCGCGCCGCGCCGCGATGTCCATGTAGGCCTGCACCTGGTCGGACTTGAGGGCGTTGCCGTTGGTCTTGGTCTCGACGAGTGCCGTCCACAGCTTCCCGGCACGCTCGATGCGGATCACTCCGTCGGGGCGCCGAGGCGTGTCGCCGTGCGGCAGGGACACCTCGGTGAACGTCTCCATACGACCGGACGGCGCCCCGAACGCGGCGGTGAGCCGTCGGCCGAACCGCGGCACCTGGGCCATGACCGACAACAGCACCGAAGTGGCACGCATCTCCCGGTCCCGGTCGCTCTTGAGAGCCGAGGCGGGAAAGAGCCTGGCGGACTTCCAGGAGTCGTTCTCCGCCAGGGACCTCTGCGGAGCGCTGGGCGGGGGGGTCTTCTTCTTCGCGGTGCGGGGCCGGGCGGCCCGTTTGCGCGGCCCGCCCTCGTCCACGGGCAGGCGGGGAGCCGGTACGGCATCCAGCGAGGCGGACGGGCTCGGCTCGGGAGCCGGGTCCAACGGCATACCGACCGGCTCGGCGTCTTCGGCCGGTGCGTCGTCCTCGATATCCACCCCGAAGTCCGTAGCCAACCCCGCCAGCCCCGAGTCGTACCCCTGCCCCACGGCCCGGAACTTCCACTCCTCCCCCCGCCGGTACAGCTCCCCGAAGATGATCGCGCTCACCTCGGCGGCGTCGGCGATGGCGAACCTGAGGAGGTTCTCGCCGGCCGCGTCGGCCAGGGTGACCTTCAGGTCCTCCAGTTCGCCGAAGCGGGCTTCGCCGTACCGGCTGGCGGCGACCACGACGCGCTCGACGTCGGCCGGGACCGCGGTCAGGTCGAAGCAGATCCGGTCCTCGTTGCCGTTCTCCGTCGGCGTCTTCCCCAGGAGCTGCACGCTGCCGTCGGCGGCCACCGGGTTGTTGTAGAAGTAGAAGTCGGCGTCGCTGCGGACCTTGCCGTTCGTGTCCAGCAGTAAGACGGACACATCGGCGTCGCCCTCACCGGTCGGGCTGCCCCAGCCCAGGCTGACGATCACCGAGCCGACGTCTTCGCTCAGCGCTTGCAGCGCAACGTTCGAGCCCTTTGTCATTTCATGCATGGAACCCCCCATGTCGCTCACCCGGGGGCACGCGCACGTGACCGCCCCAGGTGTCTCCCCGTACGGCAGAGTGTGACGTGCCGCACACGGGAAACGGTACTGGCCGGGGATCGCACGCGCGGAGCTTTCGAGCCGGTCCGCGCCGGGCCATTGCCGGGGGAAACGCAAGTTGAGTAGCCTGTGTTCGTTATCCCGATCGGCTGTTGAAATTTCGAACGCAGCCACACCGACATCCAAGGGAGGGGGCCGGACGTGGGACGCCTCGTACCAGCCGTGACCCGGGCTCTCGACATTCTTGAGCTCTTCCTCGACGGGGACGGCACGCTCTCCGCCCCCGACATAGTGCGCAAGCTCCAGCTGCCGCGCACCACCGTGCACGAACTGGTCACCACGCTCGCAGCCCGGTCGTACATCGTCCAGGTGCCGGGTCAGCCGGGACGGTACCGGCTCGGTGTACGGCCGTACCAGCTCGGCAGCCGGTACGCCGAGCAGCTCGACCTCGCGGCCGAGGGGCAGCAGGTCGCCCGGTCCGTCGCCGAGACCTGCGACGAGACCGTGCACGTGGCCATCCTGGAGGGCACGGACGTCATCTACATCGCCAAGGTCGACTCGACGCACGCGGTGCGGATGGTGTCGGCCGCCGGGCGGCGGCTGCCCGCGCACTGCACCTCCGTCGGCAAGATGCTGCTGGCCTCCCTTCCCGAGCCGGAACTCACCGCCCGGGTCCCCGACGGGGCCGAGCTGGTGCGCATGACACCCAACAGCATCACCGACCCCGTCGCTCTGCGCGAGGCCCTTGCAGGGATCCGTGAGCGGGGGATCGCCGTCGAGAGCCGGGAGTCCAACCCGGACGTGTCGTGCGTCGCCGCGCCGGTTCGGGACCGTACCGGGCAGGTCGTCGCCGCTCTGTCCATCTCCGTCCCCATGATCCGCTGGAGCGACGACCGGCGCGTCGAGCTGGAGCAGCTCGCCGCCAAGGGCGCCGCCGAGCTGTCGGAGCGCCTCGGGCACCGGAGCGTGGCGTGACGGCGGCGGCCGGGTACGAGGTCGCGGTACAGACGGACGCCGCGCTGGGGGAGGGGCCCACCTGGGACCCGGCCACCGGACGGCTGCTCTGGATCGACATCCTGCGGTCCCGGATCCACACCTACGACCCCGTCTCCGGACGTCGTTCGGTCCGTACGACCCCGCAGCACATCGGCGCCGTCAAGCCGCGCGTCGGCGGCGGCCTCGTCCTGAACCTCCGGGACGGTGTGGGACTGCTGGACCCGGACGACACCTTCCGCTGGCTGCACCACGAGCCGGTCCCCGGCCGCCGCGCCAACGACGCCGCCGTCGCACCCGACGGCGCCCTGTGGGCCGGCACCATGCGCTACGACGAGGCGCCGGGCGGCGGCACGCTGTCCCGGTTCACCGGTGACGGTGCGGCGCGCGTGGTTCTCGACGACGTCGCGGTGAGCAACGGCACGGGCTGGAGCCCGGACGGGCGCCTCATGTACTACGTCGACTCGCCGACCCGTCGCATCGACGTCTTCGACCACGCGGACGGGGAGGTCTCCGATCGGCGGCCCTTCGCCGAGATCGAGGACGGCGCCGGGTTCCCGGACGGGCTGACGGTGGACGCGGACGGGTGCGTGTGGGTGGCCCTGTGGGAGGGCTCGGCGGTACGCCGCTACACGCCGGCCGGCGAACTGGACCGGGTGATCCCCCTCCCCGTCCCCCGCGTCACGGCCTGCGCCTTCGCCGGTCCCGACCTGACCGACCTGTACATCACCACGGCCCGGGTCGGCCTCACCTCACCACCGCCCCTTGCGGGCTCGGTGTTCGTGGTACCGGGGGCGGGCAAGGGCCTGCTCCAACCGGCGTTCAAGGGCTGAGCCGACGCCGCTCCCCGGGGGGCCTACCGAACCCCCGCCGCCTTGAGCTCCTCCACCATCAACGGCGGCCCCGTCAATGCCGGCTTGAGCGGGCCGACCAGTGCGGCCAGCAGCATCGACGGGGCCAGCAGCACCGCAGCTCCACGCTCAAGGGACGTCACGTCCGTCACCCGGCGCGCGATCCGTCCGTTCCCCGTGGCCGTGTACAGGAGCCGGCCGACGTACGCCGCCAGCAGACGGTCGCGCAGGGTGGGGCCGTTCGGAGTCGCCCCGGGGTAGAAGACGTCCATGCCGAGGGCGAGGTCCCACGCCGCCGACGCCGGTCGGGCCACCGCCCGCTGGATCCGGCGGGACAGGCCGGGGGAACCCCAGCCGTGCCGTCGTACCGTGTCACGCAGGGCGACCGCGCCCTGGGCGGCCACCGACATGCCGTGCCCGTAGATCGGGTTGAGCGCGCACAGAGCGTCCCCGAGGACGGCGAAGTTCTCCGGCCAGGTCCGCATGCGCTCGTAGTAGTGGCGGCGGTTGGCGGTCGTGCGGGTGTACGCCACGTCGGTCAACGGCTCGGCGTGCGCGAGCAGTTCGGCGATGACCGGGTGGCGCAGGTCGTCGCGTGCATACCGTACGAAGTGCTCCGCGTCCGTGGGCGGTTCGCCGCCCCGGGAGCCGAAGAGGGTGACGATCCACCGCCCGTCCTCGATGGGCAGCAGCACGCCTCCGCACCCGGGCTTCCCGGCGCGTGGGTCCGGCTGGACGTTGACGACCGGGAACCCCTCGCGCGCCGCCTCGGGCGCGCGGAACACCCGGCTCGCGTACGCCACCCCGGAGTTGACCTCACGTCGTTCGACGGCCGGCAGCCCGAGGTCCGTCAGCCAGCCCGGCGCCCGCGAACCACGTCCCGTGGCGTCGACGACCAGGTCGGCGGAGAGGGTTCGCTCGGCAGGGCCGCCGTCGTGCAGGCCGTCGTGAACGCCGTCGCGCTCGCGGATACGTACGCCCGTCACCCCGGCCGCCGTACCGGTCGGCCCCAGCACCTCCACCCCCTCGACCACCTCGATGCGCTCGTCGGCGAGGACCGCCTCGCGCACCGTCGCGTCCAGCAGGTCCCGGCTGCACAGCAGCATGTGGTGCGACTCGGCCCACCGCCGGTACCAGCCGTACGGCGACAGCGCGACCATGTCGGTGGTCACCGGCAGCCGGTTCGCCCCCGCCTCCCGCAGCCGGTCGACGATGCCCGGCAGCAGGTCCTCCAGGGCGTGCGCGCCGCCCGACCACAGCTGGTGGACGTGCCGGGCCTGCGGCAGGCCCTTGCGCGGCTCGGGGCCGGATGGCAGTACGTCGCGTTCCACGACGGTGACTCGGTCGGCGACGTCGGCCAGCGCGCGGGCGGCGAGCATGCCGGTGAGGGAGCCGCCGAGGACGACGGCGGTGGTGGGGCGTTCAGTCATGTACGGGCACGTTCTCTGCTGGGGCGGCCGGAGCTGCCGTGTGGGCACGGACCGCCTCGATCTCGTCGGGGTGGCGAAGGGCTCGGGAGACGGCCCCGATCTCCTGGAGGAGATCCGCCGTGTCGGGGGTGCCGGCGGTTTCGGGGCCGTTGGCGCCGCTGCTGTCCGGCGCCCGGCTGCGGCGGTCGGCGGCGTCCTGGATGGTCACGGCGGCGGCGAGCGCCTTCGCGCGCGCGGGCGGCCGGCCGAGGGCGAGCGCGGCGTCGTACGAACGCCTGCGCAGTTCCTCGTCGATGTGCCGGGCCAGCGGCAGCAGTACGTCGCGGATGAAGGTCTCGCGACGGATCAGCCGCAGCTCGGGCGAGGCACGCAGCACGAACGGCACGCCGGAGCCGTTGACGGACTTCATCAGCAGGTACAGGGGCCGCAGTTCGTGGTGGGCGAGCCGGACCCGCCAGCGGTCGTGCAGATACTGGCCGGCGTGCGGGAGGATGAAGCCCACCGCGATCAGGATGGCCGACAGACAGGCGACCGGCGGCGCCAGGTCGGTGCTCAGCCAGTCCAGGTCGTTGCCCGTCCAGCGGGCGGTGACGGCGGTCAGTTTGGCCGCGTCGAAGATGAGGTTGAGGGCGTAGCCGACGCCCAGGAGCACCAGCCCCCAGCGCAGCCAGGCGTCGAGGCCGTCGGTGCGCACCCAGTTCCAGATCAGCCGGGACGTGATGAGGACGGCCGTGCAGTGCGCGAGCAGATAGAGCAGCGTCTCCTCGCGCATGAACGGCGTGTTGGCGTAGTACGTGTCCAGGTCCCGCACCCGCTCCACGGGCGCGTCCGCGAGGGCGAACAGCACCCACAGCGCGACGATCACACCCGAGTACGCGCAGATGACCAGGCGCATCGCGCGGCGGGTCTCGGCGCTGCGGTCGGACAGGCCGTTGCGCCAGGCGATGATCAGCAGCAGACAGGAGCCGCAGAACGCGGTGATGAGGGAGTAGACCAGGGGGGCCGCGAAGTTCGGTACGCCGGTGACGCGGTTGACCCATGCGATCGTCGCCGGGGCCGCGAAGACGAACACGGAGCAGGCGATCACCAGCAGGCCGCCGACGGCGCGCAGCAGCGGGTCGCGCCAGAGCCGGATGATGGTGGGCAGCTTGATCGCCAGGGCGGCGGTGAGGACCACGGTCGGGATCCAGAACGAGATCCACATCTCGCCGAGGACGCTGGAGGGATCCTGCGCCAGAGTGCCGTTCATCGCGAGAGTGCTGTTCACCGTGCCGACCTCCCGCTTCCGCGATAGCCCAGCGAACGCTGCAGCGGCCCGAGCGGTGTGTCCGTGTCGCGCCCGTCCCGTCCCGA
Organism: Streptomyces sp. NPDC059010; assembly: GCF_042740355.1. Lineage (NCBI taxonomy): Bacteria > Bacillati > Actinomycetota > Actinomycetes > Kitasatosporales > Streptomycetaceae > Streptomyces > Streptomyces sp. NPDC059010. The sequence continues at coordinate 97,627 of NZ_JBHYJA010000007.1, read as the reverse complement.
CAGCAGCGGCCGGAAGGCGGCGGCCAGCCGGTGCCCGAAGTCGTCGGCCTCGGCCTCGTCCCGTGCCCGGGAGCCGTCACGCGCGGCCACCGCGAGGGCGAGGTCCCGCCACGCGGGCCGGTCGGCGAGGGCGTGTGCGGCCGCCGTACCGGGGGTGTGGTGGTGTCCGTGCCCGGCGTGCAGATGCCACAGCTCATGGCCGAGGATGACCAGTTGCTGCACCGCCTCGGCCCGCTCCTCGACGATGACCAGGTCGAAGTCCTGGAACTCCACCCAGAGCCCGGTCACCTCGATCTCGTCGGGGAACCGCTCGAACCGCAGCTCGACGGGCCGTCCGCCGCGCCGCGCGCTCATCTCCGCGCACAGCGCGCGGCACAACTCGCGTATGTCGACCGGGGGGTGGGGTCCGGCCCGCAGGGCGGTGCTCAGATCGGCGGCCAGGTCGCGCATCGCCGAGGCGGTGGGAGAGCGCCGCAGCCGTAGCGCCGCAGCGACCCGGGCCGCTCTCCTGCGCAGGCCCGCGATGTCCATCACACCCCCTGTTCCTCCGCCGTCCGGCGGGCTGTTCGAGCCTACGCGTCCCGATGTGTCCGCGTCATGCGGTACGGCGACCGTTGTTCAACCGCCAACGACCGTTGTCCCTCGGAATGCGTGCACCAGCCATTGCGCGAGGCGCTGCCCGGGGCATTGACTGGAAAGCGCTTTCCCTCTACGGTCCCGTTCGAAGTTACGTGCAAAATTCGATATCTCGAACAGTTAGGGCAGGGAATGGGACGACCTGGCCTGAACCGCAGGCAACTTCTGGCCACAGCGGGCGGATTGGCCGTCGCCGGCAGCTTCGGGTTCGCGGCCCTCGGCACCGGCGCCGACGCGCTCGCCTCCGGTGCCCGTACCCGGGTGCGGTACTGGAACCTCTTCAGCGGCGGCGACGGCGCCAACATGATCGCGATGCTGGACGCCTTCCGCAGAGCCGCCCCCGACATCGACGTGAAGGACTCCACGCTCCAGTGGGGCAACCCCTTCTACACCAAGCTCGCCATGGCAGCCGCCGGAAACCGCGCCCCGGACCTCGGCGTCATGCACCTCGGCCGGGTCCCCGGCTTCTCGCCCGGCCGCCTCCTGGACCCCTGGGACGTCGGCCTGCTCGCCAGGTACGGCGTACGGGAACAGGACTTCAACCCCAGGCTGTGGCAGCGCGGCATCGTGGACGGCAAGCTGTACGCCCTTCCGCTCGACATCCACGTCCAGCTCTGCTTCTACCGCAAGGACGTGCTGAAGAGGGCGGGCCTGCTCGGCGGCGACGGCCGGATCGTGCCGGTCACCTCGACCGACGACTGGTTCGGTGTGCTCAAGGAGGCCAAGAAGGCCACCAAGAAGGGCCTGCAGACCATCGGCCTGTGGGTCAACGACCAGAACTTCCAGTGGTGGTTCTTCCTCGCCTTCTACACCCAGCTCGGCGGCACCTGGTTCGACACCGCCCAGCGCGAGGTCACCTTCGACACCGACAAGGCCGTCCAGGTCCTGGAGTTCCTGCGCCGGCACATCACCGACGGATACGCCGACCCGGCCCTGGGCTCCGTCAACGCCGAACAGTTCATCAACGGCGCCCCCTTCGCCTGGGAGGGCAACTGGTCGGTGCCGGTCTACTCCGGAGCGAAGCTGGACTACGGGGCGATCCCGCTGCCGCCCGTCTTCGGCGGGCAGGCCACCCACGCCGAGTCCCACTCCTTCGTCCTGCCCCACCAGTCCGACCGCGGCGGCGCCACGAACGAGGCGGCCCACCGGCTCGCCGCCTACGTCGTCACCCACGCCCAGCAGTGGGCGGCCGGCGGCCACATCCCCGCGTACACGCCGACCCTGTCCACACCGGCGTACCGGAAGCTGGACCCGCAGAGCGAGTACGTCTCCGCCATGGACCACCAGGCCACCGAGCCGAAGGTGTGGTTCGCGGGCTCCACCGGCGTCCTCGCCCAGCGGATCGGCCCGATCGTCGTCTCCTCGACGCTGGGCTCCGCGGGGCCGGACGCCGTGGCCCGCCGGATGAAGCGGGAGCTCACCACGCTGCTCGCGATGAAGAACCCCATGGACGGCAGGACCGCCGCGCAGGGAGGTACGGCCGCATGACCACCAGCGCCGAGACGGTCCTCGCACCGGCACGCGCCACCACCGCCGCCGACAGCGCCACCCTCCGCCGGGGGCAGGGCTTCCAGCACGGCGGCTGGTTCGTGGCGCCGTTCCTGGTCCTGTTCACCCTGTTCGTGATCTGGCCGCTGCTGCGCGGCGTCTACCTCAGCTTCACCGACGCCAACATCTCGGGCGAGGCGGCCAGCTTCGTCGGCCTCGACAACTACCGCGAGGCTCTCAAGGACCCGCTGATGTGGGACGCGCTGGGCCACAGCGCCTACTTCACCCTCCTGGTCGTCCCCTGCATCACGGTCCTGGCCTTCCTCCTCGCGATGCTCGCCCACCACATAGAGCGCGGCAAATGGCTGTGGAGGCTCTGCTTCTTCGCTCCCTTCCTCCTCCCGTCCACGGTCGCGGGCAACCTGTGGCAGTGGCTGTTCAACCCCGGTACGGGAATGATCAACCACGTCTTCGGCATCGAGACGCCCTGGCTGACGGACAAGTCGTACGCGATGCTCGCCATCGTCATCACCACCCTGTGGTGGACCGTCGGCTTCAGCTTCCTGCTCTACCTCGCCGCGCTCCAGTCCATCCCCGACCACCTCTACGAGGCCGCCAAGCTGGACGGCGCGAACGCCTGGCACCGCATGGTCCACATCACGCTGCCGATGCTGCGCAACATCACCGGCCTCGTCATCGCCCTGCAGATCCTCGCCTCGCTCCAGGTCTTCGACCAGGCCGTCGTGATGATGGACTTCAGCCCCGGACCGGAGAACTCGACGCGCACCTTCGTCCAGTACACCCTCGAAGAGGGCTTCACCAGCTACCGCGTGGGCTACGCCTCCGCGATCTCCATCATCTTCTTCGTGCTCATCGCGGCCGTCGCCCTCGTGAGGATGTGGCTGCTGCGCAACCGTGAGGAGGGCGCGGCCCGATGACGACCAAGGCGTGGACCCCGAGCCAGATCATCCTCACCCTCCTCGGTACGGCCGTCTCCGTCGTGTTCCTCGCCCCCTTCGCCTGGGGCCTGTTCACGTCCCTGAAGTCGGAGACCGAAGCCGTCGAGGTCCCTTCGCACTGGCTGCCGCAGGACTGGACGGGCCAGGCGTGGACGGCTCTCTTCGAGACCGGCAACATCACGAACTGGTTCATCAACTCCCTCGTGGTGTCGGTGTGCGTGACATCCGTCGTCCTGCTGGTGAGCGCGCTGGCCGGATACGGCTTCGCCCGCACCGAGTTCCGCGGCAAGGGCGTGCTGATGGGCGTGGTGATGGCGGGCCTGATGATCTCCCCGGCGGTGCTCGGCGTACCGCTGTTCACCACGGTCCAGCAGATGGGGATGGTCGACACCTACTGGGGCATGATCCTCCCCCAATGCGCCCCCGCCGCGATGGTCTACATCCTCTACAAGTTCTTCCAGGGCATCCCGCGCGAGCTGGAGGAGGCCGCGTTCATCGACGGCGCCGGCCGCTGGCGGGTCTTCTTCACCATCGTGGTCCCGCTCGCCCGCCCCTCCCTCGCCGCGGTCGGCATCTTCACCTTCATCGCCTCGTGGAACAACTTCCTGTGGCCCTACATGGTGACCAACAACCCCGACCTGATGACCATGCCGAACGGCATCGCGACCGTCATGAACTCCTACGGCATCCAGTGGGCCCAGCTCATGGCCGGCGGCCTGATGGCGGGCCTGCCGCTGATCGTCGTCTTCGTCTTCTTCCAGCGGCAGATCGTGGCGGGCGTGGCTCACACGGGTTTGGCGGGACAGTGAGAGCACGCAGAGCACTGACGGCCGCAGGTCGCGCCGCGCTGGCGGCGGCCATCCTGGCCCTTCTCCCCAACACGGCCCAGACGACGGCGAGTCACCCCGACCCGCAGCCGATCACCGGCCGGCAGATCATCCACGACCCGACCGTCATACGCACACCCAAACCGGGCCTGAACCAACTGCGCCGGACGGCCAACGGCTGGCCGATCGCCCTCTAGGGGCGCGGGGCTGTGTCCGATATGCGGCTCCGCCGCGCGGGCGCGACCAGCCCCCACAATCCCGCAGCCGCCAACGAAACAAGAACCACCCCTCTGGAAAGGCGACCATGCACAACACGGCCCGCTTCACCCTCGACCCGGCCTTCACCGTCGGCGAAGTCAACCCCCGCCTCTTCGGCAGCTTCGTGGAACACCTCGGCCGCTGCGTCTACACCGGCATCTTCGAACCGGACCACCCCACAGCCGACGAGAGCGGCCTGCGCCAGGACGTCCTCGGCCTCGTCCGCGAACTCGGCGTCACAGCCATCCGCTACCCCGGCGGCAACTTCGTCAGCGGCTACAAGTGGGAGGATTCGGTGGGCCCCGCGGAAGACCGCCCCCGCCGCCTCGACCTCGCCTGGCACTCGACGGAGTCCAACCGCTTCGGACTCTCCGAGTACATCGACTTCCTCCGCAAGGTCGGCCCCCAGGCCGAGCCGATGATGGCCGTCAACCTCGGCACGCGGGGCGTCGCGGAAGCCCTCGAACTCCAGGAGTACGCCAACCACCCCGAAGGCACCGCCCTCTCCGACCTCCGGATCGCCCACGGCGACAAGGACCCGTTCGACATCCGGCTCTGGTGCCTCGGCAACGAGATGGACGGCCCGTGGCAGACCGGCCACAAGACGGCCGAGGAGTACGGCCGTATCGCCGCCGAGACGGCCCGCGCCATGCGCCAGATCGACCCGAGCGTCGAACTCGTGGCCTGTGGCTCCTCCAGCCAGTCGATGCCGACGTTCGCCGAGTGGGAGGCGACGGTCCTGAAGGAGACGTACGACCTGGTCGACTACGTCTCTCTCCACGCCTACTACTGGCCCGAGAACGGCGACGTCGACTCCTTCCTCGCCTCCGCCGTCGACATGGAGTCCTTCATCGAGAACGTCGTCGCGACCTGCGACCACGTCGGCGCCCGCCTCAAGTCCAAGAAGAAGATCAACCTCTCCTTCGACGAGTGGAACGTCTGGTACCTGCCCGAGTGGGAGGAGCACGCCAAGACGTTCGAGCAGAACGACTGGCCCGAGGCACCCCGCCTCCTGGAGGACAATTACAGCGTCATGGACGCCGTCGTCTTCGGCTCGCTCCTCATCGCGCTGCTCCGCCACGCCGACCGCGTCACCGTCGCCTGCCTCGCGCAGCTGGTCAACGTCATCGCCCCGATCATGACCGAGCCGGGCGGCCCGGCGTGGCGCCAGACGACGTTCTTCCCCTTCGCCCAGGCGTCGCAGTACGGCCGCGGTCAGGTCCTGGACGTCCGCGTGGACTCCCCGACGTACGAGACGAAGAAGTACGGCGAGGCCGACCTGCTGCACGCCACCGCCGTACGCGCCGACGACGGCACGGTCACCGTCTTCGCGGTCAACCGCAGCCGCACCGAGGCGCTGCCGGTGGAAGTCGCCCTGAACGGCCTCGACCTGACGACGGTCGTCGAGCACAGCGCCCTCGCGGACGCCGACCCGGACGCCCGCAACACCCTGGACGACCCCGAGCGGGTCGCTCCGCACCAGGTCGAGGGCACGACGCTGACGGACGGCCGTCTCACCGCCGTACTGGAACCGATGTCGTGGAACGTGATCCGGCTGCGCTGAGGTATCCGCATCCGAGGTATCCGCATTCTGGGCTGAGAGTCTCTGTATATGGACACTCTCAGCCCGCCCTCAGTCTGATGCCCTAGAGTCCGGTCCCGTCCATCCCTACCAACCCGGTAGGAAACATCGGAAAGACGGGACCGGCCCCATGCGCACGCTGATACTGCTCGCCCTCGCGGGCCTGGGAGCCCAGCTCGTGGACGGCAGCCTCGGCATGGCCTACGGCGTGACGTCGACCACCCTGCTGCTGGCGATGGGCACCAATCCGGCCGCCGCCTCGGCCACGGTCCACCTCGCCGAGATCGGTACGACGCTGATGTCGGGCGCCTCGCACTGGCGCTTCGGCAACGTCGACTGGAAGGTCGTGGGCAAGATCGGCGCGCCCGGCGCGATCGGCTCCTTCCTCGGTGCGACGGTCCTGTCGAAGCTGTCGACCGAGCTGGCGGCCCCGCTGATGTCGCTGATCCTGCTGGGCCTCGGTGTCTACGTCATGTCCCGCTTCACCTTCCGAGGCCTTCCCAAGGACCGGGTGGGGCTGCCGTTGCGCCGCCGATTCCTCGCCCCCCTCGGACTGGTCGCCGGCTTCCTGGACGCGACGGGCGGCGGAGGCTGGGGCCCGGTCGGGACGCCCGCGCTGCTCGCCTCCGGCCGGATGGAACCGCGCAAGGTCATCGGCTCGATCGACACCAGCGAGTTCCTGGTCGCGGTGGCCGCGAGCCTCGGCTTCCTGCTCTCGCTGGGCTCGCAGGGCATCGACTTCGTCTGGGTCGCCGCCTTCCTCGTCGGCGGCCTGGTCGCCGCCCCGATCGCCGCCTGGCTGGTCCGTATCCTGCCGCCGCGCGTCCTGGGCTCCGCGGTGGGCGGCGTCATCCTCGTCACCAATGTCCGCACCCTGCTGAACAGCGACTGGCTCGCGGTGTCGGGGGCGACGGCCGTGGCGGTGTACGTCGCCCTCTACGTCCTGTGGGCCGCCGCCCTCGCCTACTCGATCCGCGCCCACCTGAGGGAAGGGAAGGCGGCCGGGACCGGTTCCGTCGAGGAGCGGCAGCCCGTCAGCGCCTGACCGGTCGGGCATCAGGCGGCATGGCGGCTCAGTGGTCCTCAACTCTGTTGTAAATGGCTGGAGTTCGACCTAGCCGCACCACAGGAGGCTCCCTACGATTCCAACGCCTCCGACCTTCACAGAAACCCCACTGTTTCTTCAAAGATCCAATGAGGTCTGATCTGGTCGCCGGAGGCGCAGCCACCCCCCAACCCCAGGGAGAGATCCATGGCACGTGGACTCCTGAGATTCCTGCTGAGCGGCGGCGCGCTGGCCGCCCTGCTCACAGCGGCACTGCCCGCGCAGGCGGCACCGTCCTCCGGCGGCTCCTTCGAGGACCCGCCGCCGGACAAGATCGTCATCAAGGTCGCCACGGTGAACGGCTCCGGCTGCCCCCAGGGCACCACCGCCGTCGCCGTCTCCGAGGACAACACCGCCTTCACCGTGACCTACAGCGACTACCTCGCCAAGGTCGGCGGTAACTCCGATCCCACGGACTTCCGCAAGAACTGCCAGCTCAACCTGGTCGTGCACGTCCCGCAGGGCTTCACATACGCCATCGCGAGCGCCGACTACCGCGGCTTCGCCTCCCTCCAGTCCGGCGCGAGCTCCATCCAGAGGGCCTCGTACTACTTCCAGGGCTCACCGAACACGCAGTTCCGCAACCACTCCTTCAGCGGCCCCCTGGCCGACAACTGGCAGGCCACCGACAGCACCGACTGGGCCCAACTGGTCTGGGCGCCCTGTGGAGTTCAGCGCAACTTCAACATCAACACCGAGCTGAGAGTCAACCTCGGCACGTCGTCGGCGAGCAAGGTCAGCTTCATGACGATGGACTCGACGGACGGGGACATCAGCACGATCTACCACCTGGCGTGGAAGGAGTGCCCGGGTAAGTAGCCGCCCCCGGTAAGTAGCCGCACCTGCGGGTGTCCGACCTGTGGCGTCGTGCCTGACGGTCGGACACCCGTCTGTGCGGGCGGCGCGTGTCAGCCCTGCTCGACGCCCAGGGTCAGGGTCCCGGAGTAGCCGGCCGACGGCGAACCGCCCAGTGCGGTCAGCGTCAGCAGGCCGGACGCGGCGCCTCCGTCGTCGTAGATGGAGTCCTGGGCGAGGGTGGTGCGGGCGACCGTGTTGGCCGAGTACGGGGACAGTGCGGCGACTCTGGTCGTGATCGCCTCGGCGAAGAAGAGCTGGCCGGTGTGGAGTTCCCGGCCGCCCTCGAACGAGCCGTCGGAGGTCAGGGTGACGTCCGTGTGCACCTTGATGTGGATGTGGACGCAGCGGCCTCGGTACCAGCCCGGGTAGACCGTGGTGATCTTGGCGACGCCGCTGGAGTTCGTGAGGACGCCGCCGCGCAGGAAGGTGCCGTTGTCGGGTTCGTTGTGGCCGTTGTTGCCGACGAAGCCGGAGTACTCGCCGAGAGCGTCGGAGTGCCAGATCTCGACCAGGGCGTTGCCGAGCGGAGCGCAGGTGTCGTCGTCGACGACGGTGAGGGTCAGCTCCAGCGGGAATCCCGTCTTGTCCTCGCTGATGTCGGCGCGGACGAGCTGTCCGTCCAGGTAGTAGGGGCCTTCGGTCATCTCCTTCGTGAGCGTGCAGACGGCCGAGGCGGCGACGGGTGCCGTGTCGGCCGCCTCGGTCGTCCCGGCGGTGGGGGCTTCGGGCGCGGCGGCGGTGACGGCCAGGGTGGCGGCCGTGGCGCCGGTGGCGATCAGCACGGTGCGGCGGCCGATCGAGGTGGGGGTTGCGTTCGCTGTGCCTTTCGAAGGTGTGTCTGTCATGGACACGGCACCGTAGAAGTGGATTCTGTTGACGGGCTGTCAATTGAGCAAAGTGGCGGAACGTCAAGTTCCTTGTCGGTCAGCCGCGGGGTCGGCACGAGGACGCCGGAACCGCTGTGGCGGAATTCTGGCCGTCGCCGCCCGCAGCGGGCCGGGTGAAGCGGTAGCACTGATCGACCGTTGTGCCAGGGCCACGGCTGGAGACAACGAGAGAGACGGTCACCGTGTCTCCCCTGCGCGCCGCGCTCTTGACGTCGTAGGAACGCCGCTGTCCGGTCGGATCGAGGGCCTTCTGCACTCCGGCTCGCGTCAGGTCCTCGGCGGGCATCCCGGCGATGCGCGTCCACGCGAGACGCACCCGGCCGCCGATCTCGGTGCCCGGACGGCACATGTCCTCGTCCCGCTCGGTCACCCGCGACGTCCACGCCCGGCCGGGGTGAGGGGTGTAGGTGAAGACGAGACACCGGGTCACCTTGACGGGTCCCCCTCCGGGGAGGATGCCCGCTTCGTCGTACACGGCGGATCTCGCGGCCGTGGCGGTGAACTCGCGGCGGGACGCGTTGTAGTTGATCACGGGCGCCTCGGTGCGCTGCCAGATCACCTCGGTGAGTGCGTCGGCGTCGGTGGCGGGATCGGTGGCGGGGTCGGTGGCGGCGGTCGTGCCGAGTGCGCGGGCCGTGTCGTCCGCCTTGGCACGGGCCTGCTTCAGGATCGACGCGAGTGCCTGCTCGCTGCGCCGGCTGTTGACGTTCCCGTCGTGCCAGTGCCGGTACCACAACCAGGAGACGACGATGCCGAGTACGACGATCAGCGCGATCAGGATGGTCAGGCAGCCGGTGGTCACGAGACGGTACGCCCGCCCCGTGACCACCGCACTGCCTGTTTCGTCAGGTGCCACTGGCTGCCTTTGTATCCGAAGAGGTAATTCCCGTATCGCACAGGATCGTTGGCGAGAGACCTCTCCCGAAGGGCGGGGGTGTCGGCGCCGTCATCGCCTGCGCAGTGACGGTTCGAGCAGGGCGGGCGGGGCGTCGTACTTCTCGTGGGCGGCGAGGTCGGTGCCGGGGGCGACGATCGCGTCGATCGCGTCGAGGACGTCGGCGGAGAGCACGGTGTCGGCGGCGGCGAGTTGTGAGCGCAGGTGGTCCATGGTGCGGGGGCCGATGAGCGCGCTGGTGACGGCGGGATGCGCGGTCACGAATCCGAGCGCGAGCTGGATCATCGTCAGGCCGGCCTCGTCGGCGACCTCGGCCAGCCGTTCCACGGCGTCGAGCCGGGCCCGGTTGAACGGTGTGGTCATGTCGAAGCGGTCCGGCATGAACGCCGAGCGGTGGGTGGTGACGTCCCGGCCCGCGCGCACCGCGCCGGTCAGCCAGCCGGACGCCAGCGGGCTCCACGCCAGCACCCCGAGCCCGTACTCCTCGGTCACGGGCAGGACATGGGCCTCGATGCCGCGCTGCAGGATCGAGTAGCTGGGCTGTTCGGTCGTGTACCGGCTCAGGCGGTGCTCGCGGGCGGCCCACTGCGCCTGCACGATGCGGTGGGCCGGGAAGGTCGAGGAGCCGAACTGCCGTATCTTCCCCGCGCGTTGCAGGTCGGTCAGTGCCGACAGGGTCTCCTCGTCGCCGGTGCTCGGGTCCCAGCGGTGGATCTGGTACAGGTCGACGTGGTCGACGCCGAGGCGGCGCAGGCTGTCGTCCAGCGCGGTGACCAGCCAGCGGCGCGACGAGCCCTGGTGGTTGCGCTCCTCGCCCATCGGCATGCCCGCCTTCGTGGCCAGCACGATGTCGTCGCGGCGGCCTGCGATGGCCTTGCCGACCATCTCCTCCGACTCGCCCTGGCTGTACCTGTCGGCGGTGTCGATGAGGTTGACCCCGGCTTCGAGGGCGGCGTCGACGATGGCGGTGGCCTCTTGCTGGGTGGTGCGGCCGATCGCGCCGAAGTTCATGGCGCCGAGCGCGAGGGAGCTGACCTGGATGCCGGTGCGGCCGAGGGGGCGGTACTGCATGACTGCGTCCTCCGTGGTTGCGGGGTGGTACTGGCAGGGCTCTGACATGGCTCTGGCATGGCTGTGGCGTGGGTCTGGCACGGGTCTGGCATGATGAGCAAGCGGAACGATGTTCCGCTTCGGTGGAATCGACGATACGGAACACGGTTCCGTTTTGGCAAGCGTGATCGTGAAGGGAGCGGCGCGATGAGTGGCAACGGTGAGGCGGCCCCGCCCAAGCGCAAGGACGCCCGGCGCAACAAGGAGACGCTGCTCGACGCGGCCGCCCGGGTCTTCGTTGTGAAGGGCGTGGACGCGCCGGTGCGTGACATCGCGGCCGAGGCGGGTGTCGGGGTGGGCACGATCTACCGGCACTTCCCGACGCGGGCGGATCTGATCATCGCCGTGTACCGGCATCAGGTGGACGCGTGTGCCGAGGCGGGGCCGGCGCTGCTGGCGGCGGGGGAGACGCCGTATGCCGCGCTGGGGCGGTGGATCGACCTGTTCGTGGACTTCCTGGTGACCAAGCACGGGCTCGCCGCGGTGATGCGGTCCGACAGTGCCGGGTTCGAGGCGCTGCACGCGTACTTCCTGGACCGGCTGGTGCCGGTGTGCGGTGAGCTGCTTGACGCGGCGGCCGACGCCGGGGAGATCCGGGCGGACGTCGAGGCGTATGAGCTCATGCGGGGGGTGGGGAACCTGTGCATCGGGGCGGACAGTGATCCTCGCTATGACGCGCGGCGGCTGGTTGAACTCCTTGTTGCGGGGCTGCGGTTGGGGTGAATCGATGGCGGGGGACGTCAACGGCTCTCTAGCGTTGGGCACATGAGTGACGACCGGATCGAACTGGCCGATGCCGTGCAGGCGGTACGGGATGAACTGATCACTGCGGCGGGGCGTTCGTCCGGGCAGGACGTGGTCTTCGAAGTGGGCGACATTGAGCTGGAGTTCAGTGTTGAGCTGCGGAGGGAGGCCAAGGGGGGCGTCAAGGTGAAGGCGTGGGTGGTGGAGGCCGGGGTCGATGGGGGTGGGGGTACGACCCGGACTCATCGGGTGGCGGTGACGCTGAGGGCGCTGGACTCGCGGACCGGGCAGCCGTGGAAGGTGCGGAACGAGAGTCGGGGGAGTGTGGCTCGGTTCGGCAAGGGTGGCGACGCGGAGTGATCGCGGGGAGGGTCGCGGACCGGGTCGTCGCGGTTTTCGGGGAGGGGCAGGGCAGCGGTGTGCTGCTTGGAACCCGGGCGGTGCTCACCGCGCAGCATGTGGTGGGCGGCAGCGATGTCGTCGAGGTGATTCACCCGTCGGGCAGCAGGCTGGTGAAGTGTGAGGTCGTATGGGCCGACGAGGCCCTTGACGCCGCGCTGTTGCGTGCCAAGTCGATGGTGATCAGCGCTGAACGTGCCGCTCCCTGGGGGGAGCTCAGAGCGGGCAGCGTCGCCACCGGCTCTCCGCTCTCGCACTGCCAGATCGTGGGATTCCCCCGAATCCAGCGCTACGGGGACATGGGCGAGGACCTGGAGTACGACCAGTACCGCGCGACCGTGCTGCCCGTGGCCGGGCGTATGAGGGACGTCCTCGTCAGCGAACTCGACGTGGCTGCCGCAGAGGAACCAGGCGACGGGACCTCACCGTTGGCAGGGCTGTCGGGGGCTCCTGTCTTTGCGGGAGCGGTGCTCCTCGGAGTGGTGACGCAGGTGCCCCGGGGCCGCTCCCACGTCAGGATCGAAGCGGTCCCGGTGGAAGCCGTGATGACCGCGATGGCAAGGTCGACGAGTAGCAAGATGCGCTGGGTCGGCAAGGTGGAGCAGATCACCGACGTCCACCCCAGGGACGAGTTGTTCGAAACCCGGTATGCCAAGGACCTGGCGGCGCAGTACCGCAAGACCGAGATCTTCGGCATCGAGGAACTCGGCCGCACCGAGTCCCGGTGGGACCTCGACACGGCATATCTGAGCCTGGAAGCCGAGTCCACCCTGGATGAGCGCAAGGAGGCCGGAACCCCCGCGCAGCGCATCGACGCTCTGCTGAGGACACGCCCCCGCACCTTGCTGCGCGGCCAGGCGGGCGCCGGCAAGACCACCCTCGTCTGGTGGCTGGCGGCGCATGCGGCGAACGGCACCCTCAGCGAGAACCTTGCGGAGCTGAATGGCCTGGTCCCCTTCGTTATTCCGATGCGCGAGGTGTACGCGCGGGGCGGACGGTTCCCAGCGGTGTCGGAGCTGCTGTCCGCCGGACGAGTCATCTCGGACGACGCCCCGGACGGCTGGGCCGGACGAGTCCTGGAGGCCGGCCGAGGGCTGCTCCTGGTCGACGGCCTGGACGAAGTGCCGCCGGAGGAACGGGAGAAGGCTCGCCGCTGGCTCTCAGCTCTCCTCGACAGATATCCGGAGACCCTGTGCCTGGCCACGGTCCGCCCTGACGCGGTCGAGAAGGACTGGCTCCTTGCCGAGCGCTTCAGCGAGCTGACGCTGCTCCCCATGAGCGACGAGGACATCCAGGCCTTCGTCACAGCCTGGCACGAGGCCGCACGCCTGGAGGCCGAGCACCTCTACGACGCCCGTCGGTGCGGCGACGAACAGGAACTCCTCGCCTCGCTGGAGCAGGACCTCGCCCATCAACTGGAGCAGAACGCCGCGCTCCGCGACCTCGCCCGGACCCCGCTCCTCTGCGCCGTGATCTGCGCCCTGCACCGACGCCGCCGTGGCCTTCTCCCCACGACGCGCTGGTCCCTGTACCGAGCCGCCCTCGCCATGCTCCTCGGCGGCCGTGACGCCGCGCGAGGCGTCGCCCGCCCAGACGACGTCAGCCTCGACTCCGACGAACAGCACGCCCTCCTCCAACGGCTCGCCATTTGGCTCGTGCGGACCGCGCAGCAGCAGATGACGCACGATCACGCGACCCAGCAACTCGACCTCGCGATGCGTGACATGCCGCAGATCAGTGCACAGGTGACACCTGAGCGAGCGTTGCATTTCCTGATCGAACGCAGCGGTCTGCTTCAAGAGCGTACGGACAACGCGATCGAGTTCATCCACCGGACGTTCCAGGACTTCCTCGCGGCGAAGGAGTTCCACGAGAGCGGGTATGTCCTCGAACTCCTGAATCAGGCCGGCAACGAAATCTGGCGGGACGTGATCGTAATGGCCGTCGGCCACGCGACGCGGACGGATGCGCAGCTGCTCATTGAGAGGCTGGTTCAGTTCGGGGATGTCGTGGAGGGGCGCCACGAGAAGTGGTATTTCCACGTGCTGGCCGCCCAATGCGCCACCAGCCTGCTGTCATTGGACGCGGCGCTGATGGAGGTCGTCCGGGGGCGTGTACGGGCCCTGATGCCGTTGCGGAGCCATGCGGAGGCGGATGACATCGCGAGCCTGGGTGCGTGGTCCGTGGATCTGTTGCCCGGGCCGGAGGGGGAAGGCGGCGCCGACGAGTTCGCCATTGGGGCCCTTACGAGGATCCGCACGGCGGACGCACGGCAGAGGCTGAAGCAGTTCGCGTTGCGTTGTGGAAGGGGCGTCGAGCACTTGATCGTCTCTGGTTGGCTCCACCAACCTGCGGAGGAGTACGCCCGCGAAGTACTGGCCGGCGCTGGCATTCAAAGCCTGTTCGTTCAGAACAGTTCCCAGCTGGCCCAGTTGCCGCACTTGGACTCGATCCCCGAGATCAGCGTGACCGGGTCGTACACCGCGGAAGAGCTCGACGCTCATCTGCCGACGCGGAAGGTCGAGGTGATCAACTTGTGGAACAACCGGAAGATCACCCACCTTGACTTCTTGCGGACCCGGAAGGACTTGTGTGAACTGGACCTTGAGCTGCCGATGGGATCGCTCGACCTGCTGACCGCCTTTGCGCCGCTGCCCGCTGTGCGGCGATTGCACTTCCGCGGGGTGCGGGACTGGGCTCACATGACGCAGGTGCGCCGCGTGTTCCCCAACCTGAACGAACTGACGCTGGTGCTCGCGGGAGACGCAGTGGCACCGCCCGACCTTGCGGCTCTGAGCGCCGAAGCGTTCGGGGGCCGCAAACCGAGTCAGCTGTGGGTGGTGGACACGAACGAGAGGAACGTCCGCCAATTTTCCGGCGAAACGGCCAGCTGACGCTCCGTCGGCGCCTTGGAGTCGCGGACGTGGATGGTGTGGGGGCAGGTGGCGACCTCTACGCAGTCATCACCGTCTCCGCCGCTGTAGCTGCTCTTGAACCAGGCCAGTTCGGGCGTGCTCATAGCTGTCCTCGCATCCGCTGCAACAGGCTCACGGAGTCTTCAAGGGTAAGAGCCTGCGAACGCATCCTGGCATACCGCCTTTGGAGGACGCTGACCTCCTTCGGGTCAGAAATGAGCACACCGCCCCGTTGCCCCTCGCAGTAGGAGAACCACTTGTTCTCTGGAGTCTCCAGCAGCCGCATGGGGCCATCGAGTCCCGCATGCGTCTCCCGAACCGTCGGCATGATCTGAAGCTCGACGTTTCGCAATTGGGCGATCTCCAGCACGTGATCGATGAGCTCCCGCGTGACCTCCACACCGCCCGTCCGCCGCCGGAACACGTGCTCCTCCAGGACGAAGGCGAACGCAGTGTTCGGCCGCTCTCGCAGCAACTCTTGCCGTTCCGCTCGCGCGACCCACTGCGCCTCGACCTGCTCGTCACTCAGCGGCGGCAACTGGTTCGTGAACAGCGTCCGCGCGTACGCCTCGGTCTGCAACAACCCTGGAATCAATCGGCATTCGTACGTGTACAGAGTGATCGCCGTGGCCTCAAGCTGCGCCCACCGCCGGAACCACGCCGCCAAGCCCGGCTGCCGAGCCAAATGCTTGGCCGCGTTCCGCACGGCCCCCGTGTTCCCCAGCACCTCCTCCGACCGATCCGCGAACGTCGGATCCGGCATCCGTCGCCCCAACTCCACCGAAGCCACGGTGTGTTTGGACAGCCCCACCCGGTCCCCGAACTCCTCCCGGCTCAGCCCCGCATGCTCCCGCAACGCTTGCACGACCGCCCCGAACGTCCGCAGACTGTCCGACGACTCCGGCTCGCCACCCGTTCCCGCAACCGCACCCGCACCATCGACCACCGTCGGTCACCTCCCGCGCACATGGTCACGGTCGGTCACGCGTACTGTCCAGTCCGTAACCGCGTACGCTCCCGCACCGTACGCGGCACTCACCTGGTGAACCACCCTCCCCGGCCGCCAAATTGAGCACATGTCAGTACCGCTCACCCAGCGCCTCAGCGCCACCCCCCGAGGCGCCCGCCTCGCCCGGCACCTCACCCTGAATCAGCTCCAGGCATGGGGCATTCCGTACGGCAGTGACGTATCCGAGGCCGTCGTAGTGATCGTCGCCGAACTCGCCGCCAACGCCGTCACCCATGGCCGCGTCCCCGGACGCGACTTCGAGCTGCGGCTGTCGCTCCCCACCGGCAGCGTGCGTATCGAGGTCAGCGACACCCGTACCGAACCCCGCCCCCCGAAACCCGGCGACGTACGACTTCCCCACCCCCTCGACGAACACGGGCGTGGGCTCGTCCTCGTCGACGCCCTGGCCGACCGGTGGGAGGTCGTGGACCGCGAACCCGCGCCCGGGAAGACCGTCCGCGTTGAAGTCGATCTATGGCGAGGTCACGGCGCCGCGAAGTAGGTCAGCGCCACCTGGAGGGTCTCTCGCTGTCGTGGCCAGATCTTCTCCGGTCCCGCCACCAGTACCGCGTACTGCGTGCCGTTCTCGGCGACGAAGGCCCGGTCGACCACTTGGCGCCGGGTGCCGTCCGGGCGGTCGTACACGTAGATCAGCTCTGCCGCCTGCTCGCCGGGGCCGGACGGGGCGTCCTGGAGGCTGAGTTGGCGGTAGTTCTTGTTCGCGCTCTTCAGGGTCCGGGAGGTCTGGCGCAGCGACTCGTGCGGGGTCAGGCGGCCCTCCGTGTCGGTGTAGATCTGTACCAGGCTCAGGCCGTCGGGGGAGTTGTAGAAGACGCTGCCGTTGGTCTTCTCCTGGCGCTCCCAGCCTTCCGGTACGGCGATCGTGAAGCCCGCCGTGTCCTCCTGGAGCGTGTATCCCGACGGCACGTCAGAGGTCGGTGACGGTGACCGTGACGGCGTCTCCGTGGGCCAGGTGCCGACCGTGTCCGTGGGCACGCCGCCACCCGCCCCTGGGGCGGATGTCGCCGTAGCCGTCGGTGATGCGCTCACGTCCGTCCCGGCGTCGTCGTCCTGTAACGCCAGCACCCCGAAGGCCACCGCGCCCGCGATCACCGCAACCGCCGCGCCCGCGACGATCGCCGACGTACGGCGCGACCTCGGCAGCGATGCGGGCGGCGGCGTCACCGTGTACGTCGGGTCCTCGCCCTGCCCCTCGGCCGGTATCGGCGGGGCGTACGCGGGGACCGGCGGAGGCGGTGCCGTCGGCGGGACCACCGCCCCCGACCCGCTCGCCGTCTCCCAGCGCTGCGTCTCGTCGTTCCAGTGGATGCCGCCGTCCTGCATCCCACCACCCCCGTGCGCCCCGCCGTCCCCCGATATGCCGCTCATCCCGCCGTCACCCTCCCAGCAGTGCCGCCACCGCCTGTGTCACCGCCGCCCCCGACGCCGCCAGGCCCACCGCCGTGGCCGCGTCCTGGAGGGCCTGGCGCAGGCGGGTCAGGCGGCTCGGGCTCGCCTCGCCGGTGTTCTGGATCTCGTCCTCGGTCTCGCCGAGCTGCCGTGTCAGCTCGGCGGTCTCGGGGGTCCGGGCGAACGCCTGGAGGTCCGCGCTCAACTTGCGTACCGCTCGGAGCAGTTGCTCCTGCTCGGCCGCCAGCTGCTGCGGCGGGGCCTCGTAGTTGTTCGCCACGCTGTGGGCGCCGAAGGCGAACGCCCCCTTCGCCGAGCCGATGTGGATGTTCTGAGTGCCACCACGGCCGTCGCCGCCCGGCGCCTCCTCATCCGCTGCCACTGTCACTCTCCATCCCTGCCGAATTCCCGGCTCCCGAATTCCCGGCTGCCGAATAGCCGATTCCTCGGTCACCGGCCTCCAGGTTGTGGGCCTCGCTGTGCTCGCCGAAGGCAAACGCTCCGCTGGCCTGCTCGATCAGTACGCCGCCGTTGCTGACGTTGATGACCTTCTGCTCGAACTCCTCGGTGCGGTAGCCCGCCTCGCGCAGTGCGCGGCGTACGCCGTTGGCCACCCGGTCCTGGATCGTCTTGAGGTAGCGCTGGTGGTCCATCTCCTGGAACAGCGACGCCTCGTCGTCCGAGCCGAGTTCGCGGATCGACACGGACGGGCCGTCCGGCATCGCCCGGCCGGTGCCCTGGGCGGCCACCCGGCCCAGCAGGGTGAGGGTGCGCCATACGGTGACCACGGACTCGCCGGCGGTGTGCGGGACCCGGGACAGTGCCCAGACCGCCTTGCCGAGCGGGTTGGCGTGCAGGAAGTCGTGGGCCAGCCGGTCGGCTTCGCGGAACCGCGGCCGTACCGGGCGCAGGACGTGTGGCGCGACCTCCAGCATCAGCATGCCGCCCTGGGTGTGGACTCGGACGAAGACGGTCGTGACCATCTCCTCCTCCCAGCCGCCCACCTGTACGCGCAGGAAGTGGCGCCGGGTCTCGCCGCCCTCCTCGACGGCGCGTGCGCGGTGCTGCTCGAACTGGCCGGGGGCGTAAGGGGCGTACTGCCTGCCGGGCAGTCCGTCCACCGGGAGGAACACGCACTCGTCGATCTGGAGCTGGCGCAGCCGGTCCCGCACCGCCGCCGCTCCCTTCGGGGTACGGGCGGTCGACGGCTCGCGCAGGGCCTCCAGCAAGGGCCTGATCCGGTCGAGGATCGTGTCGTTGTCCAGGGGGAGTGCGGGCTTGGCGAGGTCGTCGCGGGGGCGTAGCTCGACCGACAGGGACCAGGTGTCGTACGGGGAACCCGCGCCGCAGAACGGCCGGTCCGCCCGGTACATCACCAGCCCGGCGCTCTGCTCGGTGCGGATGCGGTCCCGCAGGTGGTGGAAGCGGCCGCCCTGCGTGGCCCGTTCGGCGGGGTCGGCGGCCGCGTCGGGGAACCTCGGGCGGGAGAGCTCGCCGGCCAGCGCGCGGGAGAACTGGTGGCGCTCGACACCGACGCCCAGCGCCACCAGCAGCGGCAGCGCCAGTGCGATCCAGGCGTTGAGGCGAGAGGTGTCGAGGACGGCCTGTTCGAGTGTCAGGCCGGGGACCAGGAGGAAGTTCCAGAGGTCGCCGACCGACTCCAGCAGGTCGTAGTCCTCGGTGGCGCGCGAGTACAGCGTCAGCACTGCGTAGACCACGGAGAGGCGTGCGTACAGGCGCAGGATCCAGGCCGGGTAGCGGCGGTACCAGGCGGGGCGTGCGGCCGGTCCGCGCATCTTGGTGGCCAGGTACATCAGCGCCACCGGCATCAGGAACATCAGGCTCAGCCAGTTGGTGAGCGGCACGCTGAGGATCCACAGCGCCAGGACCGCCGCCGCCCAGCCCAGTTGGAGCCGCTGCGCGCGCAGGGCGTGGGCCAGGACGCGGGCCGCGTCGAAGCCGAACGAGGGGGCGACGATGCGTTCGTCGTGGACGTAGAGCTCCTCTATCACCGTGCGGCGGAACGTCTCGTCGAGGTAGGTACCGGCGCACAGCAGACGCGTCGCCTCGCTGGCGTGCGGGGCGGTGCGCTGAGGCGTTGCGGTGTGTTGGGTCACCGAGCTCTGCTGGGTCACTGTCTCGTCCCCCGAGTGTGTTCAGCCGACACTCAAGCATAAGGAGTGACGGGCCGATTACCCCGTGAATAAACGGTGTGGAAACGCTGTCGGGGCAGGTGAGTTGGGACTGCCCGGAGATGCCTGGAGCTGCCCGGACCATTGACGCGCAAGTGATTCGATTCTACGTTCCCGTCCGAAGTGACGATCGTTGTTCGAAATACAGAACATGCGAGTCCGTGAATTTCGAGTCAGAGAACAGGGGTGTTCGCATGAGCCGCAAGCGCACGACCCTCCTCGCCCTCCCCGCCGCCGCCCTCCTCGCCCTGATCCCGTCCTCGGCGTCGGCCTACCCCAACCCCGGCCGGGTCACCGGCTCCGTCGTCACGCACGACCCGACGATGCTCCGCACCTCCTCGGGCCAGTACCTGCTGTACGCGACCGGTGGCGGCATCGCCAGCAAGACGTCGTCCGACCGCACCGCCTTCAGCGCGGGCGCCGACGCCTTCGGCAGCCGCCCGGGCTGGTGGTCGACCTACTCCTCCGTGCCGGAGGCCTGGGCGCCCGACATCTCGTACCAGGGCGGCAAGTACCTGATGTACTACTCCGTCTCCAAGTTCGGCTCGAACACCTCCGCCATCGGGCTGGCCGGTTCGACGACCGGGCAGCCCGGCAGCTGGACCGACTACGGCACCGTCTACACGTCCGGCTCCTCCAGCGACTACAACGCCATCGACCCCAACCTCTTCGTCGACGGTGACGGCAAGTGGTGGCTGTCCTTCGGCAGTTGGTGGACCGGCATCAAGATGATCCGGATCAACCCGTCCACCGGGAAGCAGCTGTCGAGCAATACGACTCGGTACTCGCTCGCCTCCCGCCCGACCGGCACCAAGGCCGTCGAAGCCCCCTACATCGTCAAGCGGGGCGGCTACTACTACCTCTTCGCCTCCTACGACACCTGCTGTGCGGGCACCAGCTCCACCTACAAGGTCAAGGTCGGGCGGTCCACCAGCGTCACCGGCCCGTACGTCGACAAGAACGGCGTCTCGATGATGAGCAACGGCGGGACGCCGGTTCTGGAGTCACACGGCAGCATTATCGGCCCGGGCGGTCAGTCGATCATGAACGACGCCGACGGGGACCTGATCGTCTACCACTACTACGACGGCAACGACAACGGCACGCCCAAGCTGGGCATCAACCTACTGAACTGGAGCAGCGGATGGCCCGTCGCCTACTGACCCTGAACCCGGCGTAGCCGACGGCCCTACCCCGCCTGTCCCATCCCCGCCGGGTTCGGCCAGCTCTGCGCGTTCGGCCACCCGGTGGCCGGCGCGGGAGTAAGCCCCGGACCCGTCGTACCCCGCACCTGCGCGGCCGTAAGCCCCCCACGCGCCGGCACCCCCGGCGGGGTGGGCCCGGGCGGTACCACCGCCGCAGCCGGCGCCACGGGCGACGGGAACGACATCGGCGCGGGGGCGGGCGCGGGCGTGGGCACGGGAGCCGGCGCCGGCATCGGCGCGGGCATGGGCATGGGCGTCGGAGCAGGCGCCGGGGCCGCGGCGGCCGGGGCCACCGGGACCGGTGCCGGCATCGGCATGCCGCCCCCCTGCGGCTGAGGCGCCGCAGGCATCGGCGCCGCCATGGCCTGCGCGGCAAGACCCGGCATCCCCGCGCCGTTGGTGGAGCTGACCAAGCGGTCCACGGCCGCCGTACCCGAGCTGTAGTTGGTCCCTGTACCGAGCTCGGGTACGGCGGCTCCCCTCCTGGTCCCGTAGAGCACCTGTTCCAGGCCGGACACCAGGCGACGCACGTCCACCTGGGGGCGCACCACGAGTCGCAGGAAGCGGCTGGACGAACCGATCTTGTTGCCGCACTCGCGGACCAGGATCCGGTGCTCGGTGAGCAGCCGGTCCCGGACCACGGTGCCTTCCGCGCCCACGGGGAGGCGCACGAAGAGGAAGTTGCCCTGGGAGGGGTAGACCGTCAGGCCGGGGAGTTGGGCCAGGTGGCTGGCCATGTCGAGACGGTCCCGGCGCACCTGCATCAGGCTCTGCGCGTACTCGGATCCATGCTCCTTCAGCATGAACACCACGTGCTCGGCGAAGGCGTTGAGGTTCCACTTGGGCAGCATCGAGCGGACCATGCCCGCGAGCGCCGGGTTGGCGACCAGGTAGCCGAAGCGGATGCCGTGCAGACCGAAGTTCTTGCCGAGGGAGCGCAGGACGATGACGTTCGGGCGGAGCATCGCCTCCTGGACGACCGACGGCTCCTGCTCGGCGTCGGCGAACTCCAGGAAGGACTCGTCGATGATCACCAGGTCCAGGTCGGCCATCGCGTCCATGAACTGCACGAGCGCGTGCTTGTGGAGGTAGCCGCCGTCGGGGTTGTTCGGGTTGCAGATCACCGCCACCCGCGTCCCCCGGGCGCGGATGAACTCGGCGTACTGGGCCAGGTCCAGGGCGAAACCGCTGGACTCCTGCAGCGGGAACATGTCGACCCGCTTGCCGGTCTCCATCGGCTGGTCGGTCCAGCGGCCGAACGTGGGGACGGGGATGGCGAGGGACTCACGGACCAGGAGGTGATCGATCCAGGTGATCAGCTCGGTGGATCCGTTGCCCATCGCCACGCACTGCGGCGGAAGCTGGAGCAGGCTGCACAGTTCGGCCGTGATCGTGTCGGCGCTGCTCGGGTAGTACGTGATGATGTCCCGCAACCGGGACGCCATGTCCTGGAACATCTCCGGCGTCGGAAAATACGGGTTGCAGGGAATGCAGAAGTCGACCGGACCGGCCCCGTCGCCGCCCTCCCGCGTCAGCGCCGCCATCGACGGGCTGTGTGCCGCGGTGCTGCGGAACAGCGAGGTGACGTTGTCGGCCATGGAACCTCCGTGTTTGGGTGGCCCGCGCGGGGGAGCACGGGCCGCCCTTACATACGGAGGCTGGGGTGACGCTGTTCAACCACTGAGAAATCGGTGAGAACTTGTGGGCCACCTGTGAAGATCCGTCAGGAGATGAACGTCAGCAGGTGAACGTCAGCAGGTGAACGAGTGCACCGTCGTCGAGCGGTACGTCTGTCCGGGCCGCAGCACCGTCGACGGGAACGACGGCTTGTTCGGCGAGTCCGGGAAGTGCTGCGTCTCCAGGCACAGCGCGTCGCCCTGCCGGTAGACGCTGCCGCCCGAACCGACGAGCGTGCCGTCGAGGAAGTTGCCGGAGTAGAACTGCAGACCCGGCTCGGTGGTCGCCATGCGCAGGGTGCGGCCGGAGGACGGGTCCTTCAGCGTGGCGCACCACTCGGGGCGCGGCGAGATGCCCTTGTCGAGCACCCAGTTGTGGTCGATGCCCTTGCCGTACAGCAGCTGCTGGTGTGCTTCGCGGATGTCCTCGCCGATCGCCTTGGTGCGGCGGAAGTCGAAGGGGGTGCCCGCGACGGGGGCCAGCTCACCGGTGGGGATGAGGCCCGAGTCGACGGGGGTGTAGCGGGACGCGGCGATCTTCAGCTCGTGGTTCTCGATCGTGCCGCTGCCCTCGCCGGCGAGGTTCCAGTACACATGGCTGGTGAGGTTGACGACCGTGGCCTTGTCGGTGGTGGCCGCGTAGTCGATGCGCCAGTCGCCGTGCTTGGTGAGGGTGTACGTCACCTTCACCTTGAGCGTGCCCGGGTAGCCCATCTCGCCGTCGACGGAGGTGTAGTGCAGGTGCAGGCCGACGTCGGAGCCCTTGGTGAACGGCTCGATGTCCCACACGCGCTTGTCGAAGCCCTTGGCGCCGCCGTGCAGGCTGTTCTCGCCGTCGTTGACGGAGAGCTGGTAGCTCTTGCCGTCCAGGGTGAACCTGCCCTTCCCGATGCGGTTGCCGTAGCGGCCGATCAGCGCGCCGAAGTACGGGCTCTTGGCGACGTAGTCCTCGATGTTGTCGAAGCCCAGGGAGATGTTGGCGTACCGGCCACGCCGGTCCGGGACCTCCAGGGACTGCACGATGCCGCCGTAGGAGAGGACCTTCATCCGGGTGCCGCCGTTGGCCAGCGCCCAGCTGTAGACCTTCGTGCCGTCGGCGAGCGTGCCGAAGAGGGACTTCACCGGCTTGTTGCCTCCCGTGGTGGCGTGTGCGGTGCCGACGGTCGCGGCGGTGATCCCCGCCGCCGCGGCCCCGGCTATGACCGTACGTCTGCTCATGTCCATGCTTGCGGCTCCACTTCGTTGGGAAACTGCGGAAGCAGCGGAAGCTGCTGGGAATGAACCGGGCCCCGCCTTCCGGCGGGGCCCGATGGGGACTTACGAACCGACCTTGCGCTTGTTCCACACGTCGAATCCGACCGCCGTCAGGAGCACCAGGCCCTTGATGACCTGCTGCCAGTCGGTGCCGATGCCGACGAGGTTCATACCGTTGTTCAGCACGCCCAGGACCAGGCCACCGATGATCGCGCCGAGGACGGTGCCGACGCCGCCGCTCATCGACGCGCCGCCGATGAACGAGGCGGCGATCGCCTCCAGCTCGAAGTTGAGGCCGGCCTTGGGAGAGGCCGCGTTGAAGCGGGCGGCGAAGACCAGACCCGCCAGGGCCGCGAGCATGCCCATGTTCAGGAAGATCAGGAAGACGACCTTCTTGTCCTTCACACCCGACAGCTTGGCCGCGGGCAGGTTGCCGCCGATGGCGTAGATGTGCCGGCCGATGATCGCGTTGCGCATGACGTAGCCGAAGCCGACGAGCAGCGCGCCCAGGATCAGCAGCACGATCGGGGCACCCTTGTAGCTGGCCAGCAGCAGTGTGATGGTGAGCACGGCGGCGCCGATCGCGACCAGCTTGAGCAGGAAGAGGCTGGTGGGCGGCACGTCCAGCGCGAACTCCTGCTGCCGCTTGCGGTCACGGAACTCCTGGAGCACCACGAAGCCGATCAGGGCGAAGCCCAGCAGCAGCGTCAGGTTGTGGTAGTTGGTCTCCGGACCGACCTCGGGCAGGAAGCCGTTGGCGACCTTCTGCAGACCCTCGGGGAACGGGCCGAGCGTCTGGCCCTCAAGGAAGATCTCGGTCAGACCACGGAAGATCAGCATGCCCGCCAGGGTCACGATGAACGACGGTATGCCGAGATACGCGATGAAGAACCCTTGCGCCGCACCCGCAAGCGCGCCGATGGCCAGGCACAGCGCCACGGCGAGGACCCATGGTATGTCGTTCTTGACCATGAACACGGCTGCCATCGAGCCCACGAAGGCCGTCAACGAGCCGACCGACAGGTCGATATGGCCCGCGATGATCACGAGCATCATGCCGATCGCGAGGATCAGGATGTAGCTGTTCTGGAGCACCAGGTTGGAGACGTTGCGCGGCAGCAGCAGGTCGCCGTCGGTCCACACGGCGAACAGCACCACGATCAGGCCGAGCGCGAACAGCATGCCGTACTGCCGCATGTTGCGGCGCATGCCGTCCATCACCAGCTGGAGCAGGCCGTCACCCGCGGCCCCTCCGCTCTTGCCCGGCGGCGCGGGGGCCGGGGTCTTGGCGGTCACATCCGTGCTCATCGGGATACCTCTTTGTCCTTTGTCATCTGACGCATCAGCGATTCCTGCGAGGCCTCGGCCCGCGAGAACTCACCGGTCAGCCGCCCCGCGGCCATCGTGTAGATGCGGTCACACATGCCGAGCAGCTCGGGCAGCTCGGAGGAGATGAAGACGACCGCCTTGCCCTGGGCGGCCAGCTGGTCGATGACCGTGTAGATCTCGTACTTGGCACCGACGTCGATACCGCGCGTGGGCTCGTCCAGGATCAGCACGTCCGGACCCGCGAAGATCCACTTGCTCAGGACGACCTTCTGCTGGTTGCCGCCGGACAGCTTGCCCACCGGCTCGAAGACGGTCGGCGCCTTGATGTTCATGGACTTGCGGAAGCCCTCGGCGACCTGCCGCTCCTCGTGCTCGTCGACCACGCCCCGCTTGGCGACCTTGCCCAGCGCGCTGAGTGAGATGTTGCGGTTGATGGTGTCGATGAGGTTGAGGCCGTAGTGCTTGCGGTCCTCGGTGACGTACGCGATGCCGTTCTTGACCGCCTCGGGGACTGTCTTCGTACGGATCTCCTTGCCGTCCTTGAGGACCGTGCCGCCGTGGTAACGGCCGTACGTCCGCCCGAAGACGCTCATCGCGAGCTCGGTGCGGCCGGCGCCCATCAGGCCCGCGATGCCGACGATCTCGCCGCGCCGCACGGACAGCGACACATCGTCGACGACCTTGCGCTGCTGGTCGATCGGGTGGTGCACGGTCCAGTTGCGGATCTCCAGCGCGGGGGCGGAGCCCTTCTCCGGCTCGTGCGGGGTGCGGTCCGGGAAGCGGTTCTCCAGGTCCCGGCCGACCATTCCGCTGATGATCCGGTCCTCGGTGGTCTCCGGCGCCTTCACATCGAGGGTCTCGATCGTCTGGCCGTCACGGAGGATCGTCACCGAGTCGGCGACCTTGCGGATCTCGTTGAGCTTGTGGGAGATGATGATCGAGGTGATGCCCTGCTTCTTCAACTCCAGGATCAGATCCAGGAGTTTGCCGCTGTCCTCGTCGTTCAGGGCCGCGGTCGGCTCATCCAGGATGAGCAGCTTCACCTTCTTCGACAGCGCCTTCGCGATCTCCACCAGCTGCTGCTTGCCCACGCCGATGTCGGCGACGCGGGTGTCCGGGTGGTCGGAGAGACCGACCCGGCGCAGCAGTTCGGTGGCGTGCCGCAGGGTCTCCCGCCAGTCGATGAACCCGCCCTTGGCATGCTCGTTGCCGAGGAAGATGTTCTCCGCGAGGGAGAGGAACGGCGAGAGCGCCAGCTCCTGGTGGATGATGACGATGCCGTGCTGCTCGCTCGCCCGGATGTCCTTGAACTCGCAGACCTCGCCCTCGAAGAGGATGTCCCCCTCGTAGGTGCCGTGCGGGTGGACGCCGGAGAGGACCTTCATCAGCGTCGACTTACCGGCGCCGTTCTCCCCGCAGATGGCGTGGACCTCGCCCTGCTGGACGGTCAGTGTGACGTCCGACAGCGCCTTGACGCCGGGAAAGGTCTTGACGATCGAGCGCATTTCCAGGACGGGTCCCGCCATGGTCGTGCCTTCCAATCAGAGTGGGCCGGCGGTTACTTGAGGTCGCTTGCCTTGATGTAGCCGGAGTCCACGACTTCCTTCTGGTAGTTGGTCTTGTCCACGCTGACCGGCGTGAGCAGGTAGGCGGGGACGACCTTCGAGCCGTTGTCGTAGGTCTTGGTGTCGTTGACCTCGGGCTTCTTGCCGTTGAGGGCCGAGTCGACCATGTTCGAGGCGACCTTGGCGAGCTCGCGGGTGTCCTTGTACACGGTCATCGACTGCTCGTCGGCGATGATCGACTTCACCGAGGCGACCTCGGCGTCCTGACCGGTGACGATCGGCAGCGGCTTGCTCGCGGAGCCGTAGTCGTCCGACTTCAGCGCCGAGAGGATGCCGATGGAGATGCCGTCGTACGGCGAGAGCACCGCGTCGACCCGGGCGCTCTTGTACGCCGACGTCAGGATCTCGTCCATGCGGTTCTGGGCCTTGCCGCCGTCCCAGCGCAGGGTGGTGACCTGGGTCAGCTTGGTCTGGCCGGACTTGACGACGAGCTGCTTCTTGTCGATGTAGGGCTGGAGGACCTTCATCGCGCCGCCGAAGAAGTAGCGCGTGTTGTTGTCGTCGTTGGAGCCGGCGAACAGCTCGATGTTGAACGGTCCCTTCTTGGAGCCGTCCTTCAGGCCGAGCTTCTCGACGATGTAGGTGGCCTGGAGCTCGCCGACCTTCTCGTTGTCGAACGACGCGTAGTAGTCGACGTTCTTGGTGCCAAGGATGAGGCGGTCGTAGGAGATCACCGGGATCTTGGCGTCGGCGGCCTGCTGGAGCACGTTGTTCATCGACTTGTTGTCGATGGCCGCGACGATGAGCGCCTTGACGCCCTGGGTGATCAGGTTCTCGATCTGCGAGACCTGCTGGTCCGGGTCGTCCTCGCCGTAGACCAGCTTGGTCTTGTAGCCCTTCGACTCCAGGTCCGCGACGACGTTCTTGCCGTCGGCGATCCAGCGCTCGGAGGACTTGGTCGGCATCGCGATGCCGATGGTGGCGCCCTTGGTGTCGCCGCCCTCCTCCTTGCTGCCGCCCTCACCGCTCTGGCCACAGGCGGACAGGGTCAGGGCGAGGGAGGCGGCTCCGGCTATGGCGGCGAGTGCGGCTCTGCGAGTGCGCATGGTCATCATCCTTGATGTGTGTGAGCAGGGCTCGGTCTGGCGAAGCGACGACTCTGCGAGGGCTGTGCGGGTCGACCGAGGGTGTGTGGGATTGTGTTCGACTACGTCGTCTTCTGTGAAGGGGGTTTGTCCGGAACGTTATGCGCGAGTTTCGAAGCGCCGCAGATTTCCGGGCAGCCGTGAGCCGAGGGGTGCCATGTCGCCGTCGGCTCCGTGCCGTGCGAGCAGGTCCAGCGCCAGTCGTCCGCGCCGTACGCGTTCCTTGGCGGTGGCCAGCGTCAGGTCCCTCATGTGGTGCCCGTAGGGATAGATCCCGGGGGCCTTGGAGAGCCCGAACTTCAGATAGAGCGGTGCGCCGCGCCGGATGAGCTCGGCGACCTCGTACATCCGCACATAGCCGCCGAGATCGTCGGGGGCCTCGATGTACATGTCCATGGGGGCGGCGGAGACCCGCCGTATCTCGGTGAGGTGGTCGAGCGTGAGGTCGCTGGGCACGTTGATCGAGTCGCCGCCCAGGTTCTCGTAGACCGCGTACGCGGCCGGGTTGACCGGACCGATCAGCGCGCTCACCTTGAGGGTGGTGTCGGCCGGGATGATCCCGGCGACGCGCGCCCGGTGCAGCGTCCACAGCACGCCCTCGTCGGCGACGAGCAGGCACTTCACGCCCAACTCCGTGGCCCGTACGGCGTCCTCGACGCAACCGGCGACCGCGTCATGGCCCCGTGCGCGCAGTCCGGCCCCCCGCGAGTCGGTGCGCGTGGAGCCGCCGATGTCCCAGGTGCCGCGCGGACCGGTGAACAGGCAGAGCTCGATGTCACGCTCGTTCGTCGCGTCGACCATCTCGGTGATCTCGGCGTCGGTCAGCATCCAGATACCGCTGCCCTGGCTGATCCGGTGGATCGGCACGTCCAGCCGCGAGGCTTCCTTCAGGACGACGGCCAGCGCTTCGGGACCCTCGCACGAGGGGATCTCGGTGCGCCATCTGCCGCCGCCCGGGAAGGTGTGCGGCGAGGCGTCGGCGGGGGAGAGGTCGGGCGCGCCCAGGCCGAGGGCGGCGAGCGCCTGCTCACCGGGTCGACGGGCTGCGGAGGCGTCGGTCACAAGATGTCCTTCTTGTTCGATATGTCGGACGAGGTTCGCGGCTCAGGGTGTGCGCGGCTCTGGGGTACGCCGGTACGGGAGCCGTCAGGTTGCCCCCGTACCGGCGTACGTCTAGGGGTGGAGCAGGACCTTGCCCACCTTCGGATCGCCGGACCCGACGAGCTCGATCGCCTGCGGGAACTCCTGAAGCGGCAGCTCGTGCGTGACCAGCGGCAGCGGATCGAGCAGCCCCGCCGCGAACACGCGCACCGTGTGCGCCCAGGCGTCCGGCGGCGCCCCGAACACGGTGTGCACCTCCAGTTGCCGTACGACGAGATCGGTCGGGTCCAGGCCCTGCGCGCCCGACGCCGGGATCCCGGTGAGGATCAGCCGCCCGCCTCGCCTCAGCAGCGCGGCGGAGGTGCGCGCGGCGTCGGCGGACCCGGCGGTCTCGATGACGACGTCGAAGTCGTCCGGGAGCTCCTGGTCCTTGGTGCGGAAGTCGGTGGCGCCGTACTGCCGCGACAGCGCCTCGCGGTCGCTCCGGGTGCCCACCACGAGCAGCTCGGCCGGCGAGCCCGCCTTCAGGAACTGAACGGCGAACATCCCGAGCGTCCCGGTGCCCACCACGGCCACCCGCTCACCCGGCAGGGCGTTCGCCTTGATCGCCGCGGCGGCGATGCAGGCGGCCGGCTCCAGCAGCGCGGCGGCCGTGAGGTCGCAGTCGTCCGGCAGGACGTGCAGCAGCCGGGCCGGGAGCGTGAGCGTCGTCGCCATGGCGCCGGGCTGGGTGAACCCGGTCTCCTCGTACCCCGCGCTGCACAGCGTGGTCTCGCCCGCGTGGCAGCGGTCGCAGACCTGGCAGTTGCGGAAGCCCTCGCCGACGACCTTGCGGCCGACGAGGGAGCCGGGGACTCCGGCGCCGACCCGGTCGACGGTCCCGGACCACTCGTGGCCCGGCGTCAGCGGGTAACGGACGTACCCCTCGGGCCGGTTGCCCTGGTACACCTCGCGGTCGCTGCCGCAGATGCCGACCGCGTGGACGCGGACCAGGGCCTCGCCGGGGCCGGGCTCACGGGGCGTGTGCTCGGTGAGCCGGTGCTCGCCGGGCGCCTCGATGACGACGGCGGTGCTCACTGCCCGGCGCCCTTCGGCTTGCGCTGCTCCCAGCCCTCGGCCCACAGGTCGAACCGGGCCTGCTGCTGCGGGAACTCGGCGGCGGCGTCGGCGTCGAACTCGACCCCGAGACCGGGGGCGTCGGAGAGGTGGAAGCAGCCGTCCTCCGGGTTCACCTGCGGGGCGCCCTTGACGACCTTCTTGATCTCCGCGTCGGCGAAGTCGTTGAAGTGCTCCAGGATCTTGAAGTTCGGGGAGGTGAAGCCGACCTGGAGGGAGGCGGCGGTCAGGACCGAGCCACCGACGTTGTGCGGGGCGACCAGCATGTAGTGGGTCTCGGCGGTCGCGGCCAGTTTCCGGGTCTCCCAGATGCCGCCGATGTGGCCGACGTCGGGCTGGATGATGTCGACGGCCTGGCTCTCGAAGAGCTCACGGAACTCGATGCGGTCGTGGATCCGCTCGCCGGTGGCGACCGGGATGTCGACCTTGGCGGCGACCTTCTCCAGCGCCTTCAGGTTCTCCGGCGGGCAGGGCTCCTCCAGCCAGGCCGGCTTGAAGGGCGCCAGCTCCTTGGCGAGCCGTACGGCGGTGGCGGGGGAGAAGCGGCCGTGCATCTCCAGCATCAGCTCGGCGTCGGGGCCGATGGCGTCGCGGACCGCCTCGATGAGGGAGAGGGCGTACAGCGTCTGCTCGTGGTCGAGCTCGAAGTGGCCGGTGCCGAAGGGGTCGATCTTGAGCGCCCGGTACCCGCGCTCCATCACGCCCTGCGCGGCCTTGTGGTACGCCTCGGGCGTCCGCTCCGTGGTGTACCAGCCGTTGGCGTACGCCTTGACCTTGTCGGTGACCTTGCCGCCGAGCAGCTGCCAGACCGGCACCCCGAGGGCCTTGCCCTTGATGTCCCAGCAGGCCATCTCGATCACGGCGATGCCGGACATGACGATCTCGCCGGCGCGGCCGTAGTCGCCGTACTTCATCCGGCGGAGCAGGTCTTCCACGGCGAACGGGTCCGAACCGAGAATGTGGTTGGCCTCGGCCTCCCGCAGGTAGCCGATCAGCGCGTCGGTGTGGCCCAGCATCCGGGTCTCGCCGACTCCGGTGATGCCCTCGTCGGTGTGCACCTGGACGTATGTCAGGTTGCGCCACGGCGTCCCGACCACGTGTGTGCTGATTCCGGTGATGCGCACGGCAGTTGCCCCTTGCTGCGTCGTCGGCTACTTGGCGTTGCACTCCGGCGTGTTCGAGATTTCGTCACACGTTCGAAATGCTGACGTGACAGTAGGGAGGCGGCGGCGGGGGTGTCAATGGGTCGAACGCATAACGGTTTCGACACCCCTTTCGATACGGATTTCGGGCGGAGGTTCACGGAGGGTGGGGGGCGTGTCTGGCGTGTCCTGGCATATCCGTCAACTCGCCATGCCGGAACAGGAAGTTCCATACACAACTTTCACAGCCGTGACTATCAACCTTCCCTGTGCGGAACTTAGTCTTCCCGCGTCATGGACTACTGCCACCCGTGCCGACGGCACCTGAATGGCGCCCTCGCCTGCCCCGGGTGCGGTGCCACGATCGAACAGCTCCACGTGTACGTGGACGCGGACGCGGGTGACGCGTATCCCCAGATGCCGCCCATGACCCAGGAGATGCCCGCTCACGCGGGTCAGTACGGCGGGCAGCAGGGTGGGCAGTACGGCGGGCAGTACGAGAGCGCCGGGTATGACGGCTACGGCGGCTATGGCGGCTACGGCAGTGGTGAGTACCGGGACGACTACGCCGCCGCCCCTGCGGGCGAGTACCCGGACGACAGCGGCGCTCGCGACGGCTACGGCGATGCCCGCGGCGGCCACGACGACACGCGTGAGCACGATGACCGTGATCGTGAGCACGATGGCCGTGCTGGCGACGACCTGGACGACGGCGACCTGGACGACGACGAGTCCACGGGCGGGGTGAGCCGTCGCGATCGCAAGGCCGCCGCGCATCGGCGCCGCCGTCGCCGGGTTCTGTTGATCACCGCCGGGTTCGTGCTGGCCGCGGGCGGTCTGAGCCTCGCCGAACTCGGCTTGGACGCCCCGGGGTCGGGCCCGAAGCCGGCGGCGGCCGGGGACGAGTCGGCGGAGGGCGCGGCCTCGGAGGAGGTCACCGCGTCCCCGGACGCGACGGACGCGGCGACGGGGGTGGACCGGAACTCCCCGTCACCGGATCCCTCGGCGTCTCCCTCGGCCTCGAAGTCGCCGAAGGACGAGGACGACAAGAAGAAGGACAAGGACAAGGCCGCCGACGAGGACGAGGGGTCGGACACGACGGGCGGCGGCGGTTCCGGTACGTCCACCTCGGCACCCGCTCCCACGTCCGACCCGCAGACCCAGGAGCCGACCGAGAAGCCGACCACATCGGTCCCGACCCCGGATCCGACACCGTCGGAGACGTGCAACCGGTTCCTCTGGTGGTGCACGTAGGCAGGCCGTTCCGCCGGTGGTGCGTGTAGCCGGACCGTTCCGCCGCTGGTGCGCGTAGGTCGTTGCACCGGTGGCGCCCGAGGGTCGTTCACTTTTGCAATGCCAGCCGCCCCAGTGCCCGCCAGTCCACCCGCGGTCTGGCCTCGGGCACTCCCGGCCGCTCCCGTGGTACCCGGACGCGCAGGGCGCCGGGTGCGATGCGGCAGGTGACGGGTGTGCGCAGCTGGAGGGCCTCGCCGTCGACGCCGACCGGGACGTCGGGGGCGTCGGAGTCGACCACCACCTCGCTCTCCGTCAGCAGGGTGAGCCCGCGCGCGTGCCCGCCCCGCAGCAGACCGGCCGCCTGCGCGGCGTTGTCGACCTTGACGCCGAGGACACCGAGGACCCCGGAGTCCAGCCGCGCCCGTCGGCCGAGCCCGGCCGCGTCGCCCAGCTGGTAGGGGTTGTTGCTGATCAGAACCCCTTGGGGCGCGTCGATGACCGAGTCGCCGGCGCTGACGGTCAGCCGCGGTCCGACCTGGTGGGTCAGCAGCTCCGGGAGCTCCCGCAGGATGGTGTGCACCTTGTCGTCGCGGTAGGCGGGGCTCTGCACGACCGCCGCGTACACCCCGAAGGACGCGTTGTTGACGAAGACGCGCTCGCCGATGAGACCGAGGTCGATACGGAGCTCGACGCCGTCGGTGAGGGCGTCCAGACAGGTCGACGGGTCGTCCCGGTCGAGGCCGAGGTCCATGGCGAAGTGGTTGCGCGTCCCGGCGGAGATCACCAGGAACGGCAGCCCGTGCCGCGCCGCCACCCCCGCCACCAGCGCCTGGGTGCCGTCCCCTCCCGCCACCCCGAGCAGGTCCGCACCCCGCGCCACCGCCCCGCGGGCCAGCTCCGCGACGTCCTGTGGGTGGGCCGGGTCGAGTACGGCGACCTCGGCACCAAGCGCCCGGGCCTTGGCAACGAGGTCGAACCGGCCCACCTTTCCGCCCCCCGAGCGGGGGTTCATGATGAGGAACGGCGCCATGGGCGGTGCGGCGGGGTGCTGCCGGGGAGCGGCCGGTGCGAGGCCGGCGCCGAGGGCGGCCCGTCCGATCAGCGCAGCCAGGAGCCACAGCGCCAGGGTCGCCAGCACGGCCCACAGCAGGCCGACCGTCGCGTAGCCCACCAGCACCGCGAGCGGCAGGAGTACGGCCAGGGCGGCGGCGAGCGCCCGTGCCGTGCCATGCCGGGAGAGGGCCCACCACAGCGCGGCCGCCGTGGCGGCGAGCCCCGCCACGCCGACGACGAGCAGCGTCAGGCTCCGTACTCCGGCGGACGCCAGCAGCAGGGCGATCGCGGCCGCCGCGACCAGCAGTGCCAGCCGCGCCGCCCACCGCTGGGCCGCCGCCCGGGGACGCCCGGCCGTACCGGACGTCCCAGATGTCGCGGCGGGCCTCCGTGAACCGTCCACAGGGGCATCGCACCGCCCGGGTCCCGGCCCCACATCACCTGTTCCGGGTGATCCCACAGGCGCGCCGGATTGTGACCATGCGGGCAGGCAAGGAGGTCCGGTCATGGCGACGACGCACGACGCTCCGCTCTCCCCGATGAACTCCCCGAGGAACGAGGGGCCGCTCTCCCCGGCCGAGCGCGCCACACTCGGCAAAGAGGCACGCATGCGTGTGCCGCGCTCTTCCCACGCCGTGTACGCGCCGGACGAGAAACGCCCGGACCCCGTGGACATCATCGAGCGGCAGTCCGCCACCCGGGTGAGCGAACTGGTCCCCGTCCGGTACGGCCGGATGCTCGAATCGCCGTTCCGCTTCTACCGGGGAGCGGCGGCGATCATGGCGTCCGACCTCGGCGCCAGTGCCCACACCGGGTTGTACGCCCAGCTGTGCGGCGATGCGCACCTGTTGAACTTCCGGCTGCTGGCCTCCCCGGAACGCCATCTCGTCTTCGACATCAACGACTTCGACGAGACCCTGCCGGGCCCGTTCGAGTGGGACGTCAAGAGGCTCGCCGCGAGCCTGGTGATCGCCGGCCGGGCCAACGAGTTCCCGGCGAAGAAGTGCGACGCCCTCGTGCGCGCCGGGGTGGAGGCGTACCGCAAGCGCATGCGGGAGTTCGCCGGGTGGCGCACCCTCGACGTCTGGTACGCGCGGGACGACTTCGACCAGATGCAGGCGTTGCTGGACGTACCGCTGCGCAAGGACGACGAGCAGCGGGCTTCCCGGGCCTCGGTGAAGGCTCGTTCCCGGACGAGTCTCCAGGCGGCCGCGAAGCTGACCCGGGTCGAGGACGGCGTCCAGCGGATCATCTCCGATCCACCCTTGATCACACCGCTCGACGAGCTCCTGGCGAGCGCGGAACGCGGGGAACTGGAACAGATGCTGCGCGATCTGGTCGCCGGCTACATGCGCACGCTGTCGTCGGAGCGGCGGCACGTGCTGAGCCGGTTCCATGTCGCCGACATGGCGCGCAAGGTCGTCGGGGTCGGCAGCGTCGGCACCCGGTGCTGGATCATCCTGCTGGTCGGCCGCGACGACGAGGACCCGCTGCTGTTGCAGGCCAAGGAGGCGAACGCGTCGGTCCTGGCCCCCTACTGCGGTGCGAGCGAGTACGAGAACCAGGGCGAGCGCGTGGTCACCGGGCAGCGGCTCATGCAGGCCGCCAGCGACATCTTCCTCGGCTGGGAGCACGTCACGGGCATCGACGGCCGTGAACGCGACTTCTATGTACGGCAGTTGCGGGACTGGAAGGGCATCGCCCGCCCCGAGACCATGGACGCCGAGACCCTGGCGCTGTTCGCCCAGATGTGCGGCGCCTCCTTGGCCCGCGCACACGCCCGCTCGGGCGACCCGATCGCCATCGCCGCCTATCTCGGCCGCAGCGACTCCTTCGACCGGGCCCTGGTGGAGTTCGCCCGGTCCTACGCCGACCAGAACGAGCGCGACCACAGGGCACTGGGCGAGGCGGTGGCCGAGGGCCGCGTCACCGCCCGGACCGACCTGGTGGCCTGATCCGGCGCCTGTCCGCCATGGACTCGACCACGGACTCGACCGGCACGGCCACGTCCTCCCGAAGCCCCCGCTCGCCGGCGGCGGCAGAGGCGCGCGCGTACCAGCGGCCGTACCGCCGGGCGAGAGCCGTGGCCGAGAGGCCCTCGAAGAGGATGCTGAGGCCGACGGTGACGGCGACCACCCGGCCGAGCGTCTCCGTCCCCGGCACGTGCTCCTCGACGATGAGCAGCGCCAGGACGACGGAGGCGAGGCCGCGCGGCCCGAACCAGCCGATGTAGGCGACCGTGGGCCTCCGCAGCCCGCTCCCGGCCAGGGCGACGGCCACCGGCAGCATCCGCACGACCGTCAGACTGAGCACCGCGTACAGGACGATCTTCCAGGTCAGATGCTCCAGCGCCGGGCCCAGCAGCACCGCCCCGAAGACCATCAGGCTGATCGACGCCAGCAGCGATCCGAGGGTCTCGGCGAACTCGGGCGTGTGGTCCGGGCCGTGCGGCACCGGCAGGCCGCCCGGGCGATGGCGGCGCAGGGCGTGTCCGAAGGCGAACCCGGCGACCCAGGCCGCGATGAAGCCGCTGCCGTCGGTGACGACGGCCAGTTCGTACGCGGCCACGGCGACGCCGAGCACGTACACCTGCCCCCAGCGCCGGGCGACCCAGTCCCGGGCCCGGGCGATCCGCAGCAGCCGTCCGCCGACGTCGCCGGCCAGCAGACCGAGGGCGCTGCTGAGCAGCAGGGAGCGCCAGAAGGCGCCCGCGATGCCTTCCTCCGCGTAGGAGGTGCCGGGGACACTGGCGGCGAAGACGATGAAGAACGGCAGGATCAGGCCGTCGTTCAGCCCGCTCTCCACGTTGAGGCCGTGGCGCACGAGCGGCGGCACGGTCGGCTCGGACATGGCCGTCTTGCCCACGGCCGCGTCGGTCGGCGCGAGGATCGCCCCCACCAGGGCCAGCTCCCACACGGTCAGCCCGGGCAGCAGCGGCCAGGCCAGCAGCCAGCCCGCGCCGATGCACAGCGGCAGCCCGATGCCGAGCAGCCGGCCGGGCAGGAATCCGCCGACGGTCAGGTCGGGCCGCCGGACGGTCATGGCGTCGGTGAACAGGACCAGGGTCAGAGCCGCCTCCAACAGGGCCGTGACCGGGGCGGCGTAGTGCTCGACGTCGATCACGTCGAGGAGGAGCGGACCGATGAGCAGGCCGCTCCCCGTGAACACGATCGCCGACGTGACCGGCGTGATCGACAGCCGGCGTGAGCCGAGGGCGTAGGCGGCGGTGACACCCGCCACCGCCAGCCCCGCCCAGGCACCGTCGCTCATCGCGCCGCCACCTCCTCAGGACCGGCGAGGACTGGCGAGCACTGGCGCCCCCGTTTCCTCGTCCTCATGGCAGCAGGACGGCGACCGGCCCGTCCTCACCCTCCGGGGGTGACGACGGGCGCGGCCCTCGGGGATCACCCTCGTGGTGTACGGCTGCGCGCCGCAGCCCGGTGAGGAAAGGAGGCCGGACATGGCCACCACCGCTACTCCCCGGCACCGAGAGGGGAAGCAGGTCGCCGCCACCGGCCTGACACTGTTCGCCGGAGTGATGCTGTTCATCGCCGGACTCCTCGACGTCTTCCGCGGGATCATGGCGATCGCCGAGGACGACGTGTACGTGTCCACCCCCAACTACGTCTTCAAGTTCGATCTGACCAGCTGGGGCTGGATCCAGCTGCTGTTCGGGGCGATCGCGGTGGTCGTGAGCTTCGGCCTGTTCGCGGCGAAGACCTGGGCGAGGGTCCTCGGCGTGGGCATCGCGGCACTGCTGCTCATCGCCAACTTCCTGTCCATCCCGTACTACCCGGTCTGGTCGCTCACGCTGATCGCGCTGTACGCGTTCATCATCTGGGCGCTGTGCGTGGTGAGGAAGGACCCGCTCGCCGACTAGCGGCGAGCGTGGTGCTCGCCCGAATGGGCCTGTTCGACATGCCGTTTCCGTGGTGCGCGGACGCAATTGAGGGGTAGGGAGGGGCCCCGGCAGACCAGGAGTCCGCATGAGCGCCGCGCACCAGACCTCCGCGCCCGGGCGGATCGCCCGTGCCACGGCCTCCGCGGTGCTGATCGTCGTCACCTGCATCCTGGTGCCGGTCGCACTGATCACGGTGTGGGTGCACGACATCGCCCTCGACACCGACCGGTACGTCGAGACGGTCGCCCCGCTGGCCACCGAACCGGCCATCCAGGACGCGGCCGTCAACCGGATCTCGGACGCCGTGGACACCCGGATCGACGGCGACCAGGCCGCCGGGGAGCTCGCCGACTGGCTGAAGTCGCAAGGGCTGCCGCCCAAGGCGACCGCAGCGATCCGGGGGCTGGGGCCGCAGATCGACTCGGCCGTGGACGGCGCGGTCAACCGGGTCGTCACCCGGATCGTGCACAGCGACGCCTTCGCCACCGTGTGGAAGGACGCCAACGAACGGGCCCACAACGCCGTCGTGCACGCCCTCACCGGAGAGGGCCGGGGCGCGGTGGGGGTCTCCGGCGGCACGGTCACCCTCGACGTCGGCACCCTCGTCGAGCAGGTGAAGAAGGAGCTCGTCGACGCGGGTCTGTCGCCCGCCGCGGCCATCCCCGACGTGAACAAGCAGCTGGTGCTGTTCCAGTCCGAGGAACTGGAGAAGATCCGCGACGGCGCCCACCTGCTGGACGTGGTCGGCCACTGGCTGCCCGTCCTCACCGTCCTGATCGGCGTGGCCGGGGTGCTGCTGGCCCGCCGACGGCGCCGGGCGCTGGCCCGTACCGCGCTGGGCGCCGCGTTCGCCTGTCTGGTGGTGGCCATCGCCCTGGTCGTCGTACGCCGCTTCTACCTGGACCACCTCCCGGCCGCAGTGCAGTCCGACGCGGCCGCGGCGGCCGTCTTCGACACACTGCTGCGCTTCCTGCGCTACGCCCTGGTCACCACGATCGTGCTCGGCGTCGTGATCGCGCTCGGCGCCTATCTGATCGGCCCCGGCCGGCTGCCGGTGGCGATCCGCCGCGGCGCCGACCGCACCGCCGACTCGCTGGCCGGCTGGGCCGACGGCCACGAGATCCGGGCCGGCCGGGTCGGGGTGTGGGCGCAGACCCACCGCAGGTCGATCACCCTGTCCGTGCTGGCCGTCGTGGCCTTCGTGTTCGCGGTGTGGAACCGCCCCACCGCCATCACCACCGTGGTCTTCGCCCTGGTCCTCGTAGCGATCCTGGCGATCCTGGCGCTGCTCGCGGCGGGCGGCCGGGTCGAGATGGCGAGGGCCACCCGTGAGGGGTGATGCCGGATGGACCGGCCCGGCGCATCGTGAGGGTCTCTGGCACCCACGAGCCGCGCGGGCGTCGCGGCGGCCGGCCTGCGGAGGCGACCATGGACTATCCCCTGCTCAACGTGTTCCTCACCATGCTGTGGTTCTTCCTGTGGATCATGTGGATCATGCTGCTGTTCCGCGTGGTCGTCGACATCTTCCGGGACGACACGCTCAGCGGCTGGGGCAAGGCGGGCTGGACGCTGACGGTGTGCGTGCTGCCGTTCCTCGGCGTCTTCGTCTACCTGATCGCCCGCGGGCGCGGCATGGGCGAGCGGGAGCTGCGCCAGGCGCAGGACCGGGACCGGGCGTTCCGCGCCTACGTCCAGGAGGCCGCCGCCGGACCCGCGCCGAGGGCGCCCGGCGCCAAGGCGGACGAACTGGGCAAGCTGGCCGCGCTGCACGACAAGGGCGCCATCAGCGACGCCGAGTACGAGCGGGCCAAGTCCAAGGTCCTGACCGGCTGATCCGGGACGGGGTGCCGACGTGGACGGCCTGAATGTGCTGCCGCTGGCCGTGACCATGATGGCCGGCCCGCAGATCATGTCGGCCATCATCTTCGTCACCACACCCCGGGCCGTCCGGGTCTCGCTCGGCTTCCTCACCGGGGTCGCCGTCGCCACCACCGTCGGCACCGCGATCACCCTGGGCCTCGCCTCCCTGCTGGACCTGGGCGATCCCGGCGACTCCGGATCCGCCGGCAAGATCATCCAGTATGTGCTGGTCGCTCTGCTGGCGGCGGCCGCGATCAAGAACTGGGTACGGCGGGAGACCGTCCAGCCACCGACATGGCTGGGCACGCTCATGTCGGCGGGCCCCGCGCAGGCCCTGAAGGTCGGCCTGCTCGTCATCCTGCTGATGCCGTCGGACATCATCGTCATGCTGACGGTGGGCACCAACCTGTCGCAGGCCGACGCGAACTTCGCCGCGGCGCTGCCGTTCATCGGGGCGACCGTGCTCATCGCCGCGCTGCCGCTGCTGTTCCTGCTGGCGTTCCACCACCGGGCGGTCGCCGCGATGCCGCACGTGCGGGACTGGATGAACACCCACAGCTGGCTGATCAACATCATCGTCTGCGCGATCTTCATCGTGCTGATCCTCGCGTGACGCGACACCCCACCCGCTCCGGGTGATGCCGTCGGGGGCCGACAGGCGCAGCGTGGAGCACGACAGGGTTGGAGCGCCGCCGCGCCTCTCGCGGCGGCCGGTATGTGGAGGCAACAGTGGACTACCCGCTGCTCGACGCGTTCCTGACCATGCTCTGGTTCTTCCTGTGGGTCATGTGGTTCGTCATGCTGTTCCGGGTCTTCGGCGACATCTTCCGGGACGACAGCATGGGCGGCTGGGCCAAGGCGGGCTGGACGGTCTTCGTCTGTGTGCTGCCGTTCGTCGGCGTCTTCATCTACCTGATCGCCCGCGGGCGCGGGATGGGCGAACGCGACATGCGTCAGGCACAGAAGCAGGAGCAGGCGTTCCGCTCCTACGTCCAGGAGGCGGCCGCCGGCGCCCCCGCGACCGGGGCCGGGGCCGGGGCTGGGGCGACCCGGGCGGACGAGCTCACCAAGCTCGCCGGGCTGCACGACCACGGCGACATCACCGACGCCGAGTACGAGCGGGCCAAGGCGAAGGTGCTCGCGGGCTGAGCCCCCGCGGTGGCCGCCGGCGGTTCACCCGGCGGCTCACTCCGGGACCTGGCGGAACTCCACGATGCGCAGTCCCAGCGACTGGAACCGGATCAACAGGCCGTACAGATGCGCATCGTCGTTGACCTGCCCGTACAGCACGGTCTGGTGGGGGACGACGAAGCTGTCCAACTCGGGGAACGCCGTGGTCAGGTCGTCCGACATCTGTCCGTCGATGCGGATCTCGTAGCGCATGTCCTCATGCTGGGCGACCTGGCGACGGACAGCATCACCCGGGCGAGGTGACACATCAGAGCAGCCCGGACTCGCGGGCCCGGCGGACCGCCTCGCCGCGCCGGGTGGCGTCGAGCTTGCGGTAGATGCTCTTCAGATGGGTCTTCACCGTGTTGACCGACAGATGCAGATCGGCGGCGATCTCCTCGGTGGACATCAGCTGGGCCAGCCGCTCCAGGACGTCCTGTTCCCGAGCGCTGAGCGGCTCCGGGCGGGAGCCCGGATACGCGTTCCGGGGCCGTGCGGCGCCGGGTTCTCGCGCGAGGGTGCCGGTCAGCCAGGCGTGCTCGCGGGCCAGCGCGGGCCGGTGCAGCAGCAGCCGTCCGAGCCACGGCCCGGCCTCCAGGAACGGCCGCCGCAGATGATGTGGACGGGCCGCGGCCAGGGCCCGCAGCAGCAGGCCCTCCGCGGCGGCCGACTCGCCGAGCGCGTCCACGGCCTGCGCCCGGGTCAGCAGCACCCGCACGTCGATGGCAGGACCCCGGTTGTGGCGGTCGGGAAGCCGGTCCAGGATCCGCAGCGCCCGTTCGCCGCCGCCCGCCGCCACCCACGCCCGCGCCTCGGCCACCAGGCTCTCTGGACCGTGCGCCGGCCGGTCCTCGAAGACCCGCACCGCGGACTTCGGATCACCGTCGGCCAGATGCGCCGCCGCCGTCGCCGTGGCGATCCGGTCGCTCACCCACGCCGAGGGCTCGGCGGAGACCAGGGGCTGTTCCGCCAGGTCGTCCAGGGCCAGCAGGGCCGACCGGGAGTCCCCCCGCGCGCACAGCAGCCGGGACCGCAGGACCGCCAGCTCGGCGGCCACGATGGGATCGCGGGAGGCGGCGGAGGTGGCGGCCGCCTGGTCGAGATGGCCCTGCGCCGCCGCCAGGTCGTCCCGGTCGATCGCCACGGCGGCCAGGACGAGCTGTGCCATCCCGGTCCGGTCGGACACCGGCAGCCCCGAGTGCTCGGCCTCGGCGATCGCGTCCCGGGCATGCGCCTCGGCCCGGCCGGGCCGTCCGTGCAGGAAGTCGATCAGCGCCAGCCTGCTGAGCGCCTCATGCCGGGGGAAGGCCGTCGCGGGCCCCTCGGCGGCCCGCACGGCGTCGGACAGCGTCGAGCGGGCGGCCTCGAAGCGGCCCGCCCACAGCTGGGCCGATCCCAGGTCGGTGAGCATGAGGGCGGTCAGCTCCGGGGACTGCCCCAACTGGCCGTCGGGCAGGGCGCGTTCGGCCTCCGCGGCCGCCCGCGC
Source organism: Streptomyces sp. NPDC059010 (assembly GCF_042740355.1). Classification (NCBI taxonomy): domain Bacteria; kingdom Bacillati; phylum Actinomycetota; class Actinomycetes; order Kitasatosporales; family Streptomycetaceae; genus Streptomyces; species Streptomyces sp. NPDC059010. Next base: position 56,114 of record NZ_JBHYJA010000007.1, on the reverse strand, counting down.
CGCCGTCTCCGCCATGTCCGCCGAGCCCGCCACCCGGGCGGCCAGCACCCGCAGCACCGCACAGCTCAACCGCACCGCGGCGCCGTCGCCCGAGTCGCCGTCGGGCAGCTGCTCCTCCGCCCGCCGCAGATAGGTGACACCCCGGTCGACGTCGTGCCGGGCCAGCTCACGCGCCGCACGCACCAGATCGGGCGCGGGCCCCGACACCTCCGGCGCCATCCGGGCGAACAGACCGTCCAGCCGCTCGGCGGCCAGCCCCGTCAGCAGCCGGCCGATCGCCAGATGGTCGATGAACTCGGCGGCGGCCAGCTCCCAGTCACCCGCGTCCGCCGCGTGCGGCAGAGCCTCGTCGAGCAGCCCCGCCCCGATCAGCCACTTGGCCGCCGTACGGTGCAGCTCCGGCTCCAGGCCGGGATGGCGGACGCCCAGATGCACCCGCAGGATCTCGGCGAACAGCGGATGCAGCCGGTACCAGGAGTGCCCGACGGGCTCCACGAACGCGTTCGCCCGCTGCAGCTCCTCCAGGATCGGCTCCGCGTCGTCCCGCCCGGTCAGGGCGTTGGCGAGATCGGGGTGCGTCTCCTCCAGGATGCTGGTGCGCAGCAGCAGGTCCTGGGTCTCGGCGGGGTGCACGCGCAGCACCTCGCCCAGCAGATAGTCGGCGACCGTGCTGTGCCCGGCCTCGAAGTCCTTCAGGAAGCTCTCCGGGTCCACGGCCCGCTGCGCCGCCAGCGTGCACAGCCGCAGCCCCGCCGCCCAGCCCCCGGTGCGCTCCGTCAGCATGCGCGCGCCCTCGGCCGACAGCGGCAGCCCGTGCCGGTCGACCAGGGCCGACGTCTCCTCGGCCCGGAAGGCCAGGTCGTCGGCGCGGATGTCGACGAGCTCACCGGCGGCCCGATAGCGGTGCAGCGGCAGCAGCGGTTCCGTACGGCTGATGATCACCAGGCGCAGCCCCGCACCGGCATGGCGCAGCACGAACTGCAGCCCGTCGGCCACCTCGGTACAGCCCGCCACCCGGTCGAACTCGTCCAGGACGAGGACCACCCGCGACTCCCGCCCGTTCAGCCAGGCCGCCAGCCGGGCCAGCAGTGAGTGGTCCACCTCGCCGGGGCGGGCCGGGCTGCCGATGTACTCGGGCAGGGCGACGCCGTGATGGCGGAAGGCGTGCAGGACATAGGCCCAGAAGACACCGGGCGCGCTGTCCTGCGGCTCCACGGTCAGCCAGGCCACGTCCCCCGGGTCGAAGGCCGTGATCCAGTCGGCGACCAGCAGTGTCTTGCCCGCCCCCGCAGGGCCGTTGACCAGCGTCAACGGACTGCGCGCGCCTTCGGCGAGCTGCTCCACGAGCCGCTGTCTGCGCACGAACGTCCCGGGGACCGTCGGCACGGCGAGCCGTGCGGCGAGCACCGGGTCACCGTCCGGAGTGACCGCCTTCACGCCGGGATCGCCGTGGCCGTCTCCGACTCCCACGGAGTGCGACATCACGCCCATCACAGACCTCATGGATGGCCGAACGAAACTACACCCACCCCACGATCGTCGCCCCGCACCAGACGACCCGCAAGCGACGCGTCAGGACGCGGTGTCCACGCCCAGCATCCGGCGCAGCAGATCCCGCAGGGATTCCCGCTCCTCGTCGGACAGTCCCGCCAGCGGCTCCCGGGCGAACCGCAGGCCCTCGCGCAGGTCGCGGGCCACCCGCAGCCCCTCGTCCGTCACCGCGGCCACCTTCACCCGCCGGTCCGAGGGATCCGGCCGCCGCTCCACCAGGCCGCGTCCCTCAAGCCGGTCCACTATCCCGGTCACGTTCGACGGCTCGCACTTCAGCTTGTGCGCCAGCTTGCGCATGGGCAGCGGCTCCAGGGACAGCAGACTCAGCAGCCGCGCCTGCGCCCCGGTGAGGGCGTACTCGCCGGCGGCGTCCTCGTAGTCCGAGTAGAAGCGGGCCACCACGTCGCCGATGAGCTCGACGACCTCCATGGTCAGTGCGTCGGGCCGGGTCTTGTGAGGAGTGGACATGCGCCCCAGCCTACCTCGTTACTTGACAACGTGAAATATTGAGGAGCATGGTTGTTTCAGGTACTGAAGTAAATCTGAAAGGCAATCGTCATGATCAACCGCGAATGGCACCTGCTCAGCCGTCCCGTCGGCTGGCCGAAGCCCGAGGACTTCGCCCTGGTCGAGGCGGCGATGCCGACCCCCGGTGAGGGCCAGGTGCTCGTCCGGAACAAGTACCTCTCCGTCGACCCGTACATGCGCGGCCGCATGTCGGCGGCCAAGTCCTACGCCGCCTCCTTCCAGCTCGGCAAGGTCATGCAGGGCGGGGCCGTCGGCGAGGTCGTCGAGTCAAACGCCGAGGGTATCGCCGTCGGCGACCATGTCCTGCACTTCTTCGGCTGGCGCGAGTACGCGGTGATGGACGCCACGGCCGCCGTCAAGGTCGACCCGGAGGTCGCGCCGCTGAGCACCTACCTCGGCGTCCTCGGCATGACCGGCCTGACCGCCTACGCGGGCCTGCTGCGGACCGGCGCCTTCAAGGAGGGCGACGCGGTCTTCGTGTCCGGCGCCGCCGGTGCCGTCGGCGGCCAGGTCGGCCAGATCGCCAAGCTCAAGGGCGCCTCGCGGGTCATCGGCTCCGCCGGGTCGGACGAGAAGGTCAAGCTGCTGGTGGAGGAGTACGGCTTCGACGCCGCCTTCAACTACAAGAACGGCCCGGTCTGGGAGCAGCTCAAGGAGGCCGCCCCCGACGGCATCGACGTCTACTTCGACAACGTCGGCGGCGATCACCTCGAAGCCGCGATCGGCGAGCTCAACCTGGGCGGCCGTGCCGTGATCTGCGGCATGATCTCCCAGTACAACTCGACCGAGCCGCCGCCCGGCCCGCGCAACATGGTCAAGATCATCCAGAACCGGCTCCGCATCGAGGGCGTCCTGGTCGGCGACCACTACGACCTCCAGCCCCAGTTCGTCCAGGAGGTCGGGCCCTGGGTCGCCTCCGGGCAGCTCAAGTACCGCGAGACCGTCGTCGAGGGCATCGAGAACAACCTGGAGGCGTTCCTCGGGGTACTGCGCGGCGACAACATCGGGAAGATGATCGTCAAGCTGTAGGTCTGCCCGAAGGTCTGTGCTGGATTTCCGGCATGCGGTAACTTCTTTCCGAATTCCGTCGCGATCGTGGGCGCGAGTCGCGGCGGACCGAGGAGGAGAAGACACCGCATGTCCAGCACCCCCATAGGTCGAGCCGATGTCCTGTACACCGCCGTCGCCACCGCCGAGAACGGCCGCGACGGCCGGGTCGCCACCGACGACGGCAGGCTCGACGTCGTAGTGAACCCGCCGAAGGAGATGGGCGGCAGCGGTGCCGGCACCAACCCGGAGCAGCTGTTCGCGGCCGGGTACAGCGCCTGCTTCCAGGGAGCGCTCGGCGTCGTCGCCCGCCAGGAGAAGGCCGACGTCTCCGGGGCCACCGTCACCGCGAAGGTCGGCATCGGCAGGAACGACGACGGATTCGGGATCATCGTGGAGATCTCGGCGGCGATCCCGGCCGTCGACACCGAGACCGCCCGGGCGCTGCTTGAGAAGGCCCATCAGGTCTGCCCGTACTCCAAGGCGACGCGCGGCAACATCAGCGTGACGCTGCTCTGACGCCGTTCGTTGCGTAAGCGGAGGCCGCACCCCTGGACGTGGGGTGCGGCCTCCGTCGTTGCACGGGCCGGTCGGCCGGTGTCGGGTCAGCCCGCCAGCGCCGCCGCGTGCGCCGCCCTCACCAGCCGGTCGTTCTCCGGCGCCGCCCCGCCCGGGAAGGCGTAACGCCGACGGGTGTAGCCGTAGGCCAGTCCGCTGCGCGGATCCGCGAACGCCTGCGAGCCCCCCGCCCCGCTGTGGCCGAAGGCCCCGGCGCCCAGGAACGGGTACCAAGGGTCGTTGACCGCGTGGAAGCCGAGGCCGAACGACTTGTGCGTGCGGGCCACCAGGTCGTAGCCGGACGAGTGGATCTGGCCGACCTCGGCGATGGTGTCCGGCTTCAGCAGGGGCGGCTGTCCGGCCACCTCGCTGATCGCCGCCGCGTACATCCCGGCGAGGCCACGCGCCGCGGCGACCCCGCCCGCCGACGCGGGGCCCTTGGCGCGCACCGTACGGGAGTTGGCGTGGTCCAGCAGCTCGACCGGATCCGGCACCTGCATGTTGAACGCGATCGACGCCAGGCTGTGCGGACCCGTCGGCTCCGAGTCCAGGACCGCCTGCTGCTCCGGCGTGGGGGCCATCGGCCGCACCGAGCGGTATCGGGGCTCCAGCGCCTCGGGCAGCCCGAGGTGGAGGTCCAGGCCGTACGGCGCCCGGATCCGGTCCTCGTACACCTCCTGGAGCGTGCGCCCCGTGGCCCGCCGGACCACCTCGCCGGCCAGCGCGCCGATGGTGAACGCGTGGTAGCCGAAGGCCGTGCCGGGGCGCCAGAACGGCCGCTGGTCCGCGAGCCGTTCGGCGATGGCCCGGTCGTCGGCCAGCTCGGCCTCGGTGAAACCGGCGTCCAGGCCGATCAGCCCCGCCCGGTGCGAGAGCAGCTCGCGCAGCGTCACCGCGCCCTTGCCCTCGGCCGCGAACTCCGGCCAGTAGTACGTCACCTTGCGGTCCAGCTCCAGCGTGCCCTCCTGCACCAAAAGCGCGACCACGAGAAACGCGGCGCCCTTGGTGGAGGAGAACACGCCGTAGAGCGAGTCGGGCTCACAGCCCTCACCGGCCCACAGGTCGACGACCTTCCGGCCGTGCACATAGGCGCACAACTGGCCCTCGTAGTCGGGCCGTTCACCCGCCACGAACGCGGTGAACTCCTCGCGCACCGTCTCGAAGCCGTCCGCGACCGTGCCGTGGATCACTGGCGTCATCCGCTCTCCTCTATCTGCTGCCGGTGGCCTGCGCCACGCTGAACAACGCCCTGCCGACCTGGGCGAATTCTCCCTTGGGGTGATCCCGGAAGAGGGGCTCGGTGCCGAACAGAACCGCCCGCGGGCCGCTGATCACCGATGCCCGGCCGGCCGCGTCCGCCGGTCCGCCGGAGCCGTCCTGCGCGGGGCGCCAGTGCCCGGAGACCAGTGGGTTCCCGGTCGCGTACGACTGCTCCACCCGGACCTTCGGGCCGAGGTCCGTGAACCACACGGGCGCGTACACGAAGCCGTGGTCCGGGGCGCCGGACATCAGCGCGCCGGCCGAGTTCCGCACGCGCACCACGCCGTTGGCGTCCCCGTTGCCCTCGACCGGCTTCGCGGCCAGCAGACCGGTCGCCGAGCCCAGCGCGGCGCCGGTGACCCCACGGCCGACCAGGCCGTGGCCGGCGAGGAAGGCGTCCAGGGCGGTGCGGGCCTCGCGGGTCAGGCCGGTGTGGTCGAGGTCGGTCGACGCGAACAGGACGTCCACCGACGACCAGTCGAAACCGGCGTTCAGCAGGTCCGTCGAGACCGGAGTGACCTCGAAGTTCATCTCCCGCAGCGCGAACAGCTCGCCCGGCGTGACGGCGGCGGCCACGCGGGTGCGGTGGAGCGGGGTGGTGCCGGTGAGCTTCGTGGTGCGGAAGGCGACGTTGTACGTACGTGCCGCTTCCGCCGCCTGCTTGCGCGCCGAGCCCGGCACGATCGCGCTGCCGTCCGCGGCGCCGCGCGCCCTGACGCCCTTGCGCAGCAGGGAGTTGAGGGCGGCCACCTCGGCGGGGTCGTCCAGACGCAGCCGCAGGTCGCCGCGCGGGGCGACGTAGGAGACCGGTGCCGCCGCACGCACGGGGAGCAGGACGCCGTACGGCACACCCGGCAGGGTGCCCACGGACGCGCCCCACAGGCGGCCGAGGCTCCAGCCCGAGATGTCGTACATCACCGAGACCTTGTCGCTGATGTCCCGCCCGTCCGCGAGCAGCGCGTTCGCGAGGCCGCGCTTGGGCTGGTGCATGTCGATGACGTACGAGCCCCTGGGGTACGTCGTTCCGGCGAGGCGGAAGGGGTGGGCGGCGCGGGTGACCCGTACGTCGTTGGCCAGCAGGTGGTCCACGAGGCGGGCCGTGGTGGTGCCTGCGGCCGGGAGGACGTAGGCGCGGGGGAAGGTGGTCGTGTAGACGTCCTCCGGGCCGATGCCGGGCACGCCCGGTACGGTCTGCGGCGACACCGGCACCTGGGCGGCGCCCGCGGCTCCGCGCCGGAAGACCTCGATCTGGTCGGCGAGCAGTGAGGCGCGCCTGGACCGCACGAAGTCGAGGGTGGCGCGCAGGGCGGCCCCGGCGACGTCGACGTTGATCGCGGACCGGCGGCGCAGTTCGGGGACCGGCAGGGTGTCGTACTCCTCGTTGTTCACCGCCAGCGGGATCTCCACCGTGTGCGCGGCGACCGTGCCGTGGAAGGCCGCGTACTGCGGGGTGAAGACCGGCGGCCAGTCGTCCCAGCCCTCCGCCTGGTCACGGAACGGGATCTGGGCCGGTTCGACACCGTCCTCGGCGGGCGTGTAGCCGAGGCCGTTGACGGCGGACTCCATGCCGAGCGCGTTGGCGTAGGTGTTCTTCAGGAACAGGTCGTACTCGTAGTTCTCGCCGTGCGGGGGAGTGGTGGGCTCGATGAGGGTGCCGTTGACGTAGCCGTGCAGGTCGAGCATGACGGCCGGCTGCTTGTCGACCATGATCTTGCGCATCGCCCGCACCTCGGGCTGCGAGGCGGTGACGAAGTCCCGGTTCATGTCGAAGCCGTTGGCGTTCGCGCGGGTCCCGGCGATCCGGCCGTCCGGGTTGGCGGTGATGTTGAAGTACAGGCGGCTGTGGGAGAGGAGGTCGCGCGTGCGGCCGTCGTCCGCGGTGGCCAGCTTCTCGATGAGCTTCAGGGAGGCGTCGGTGCCCTCCCACTCGTTGCCGTGGATGTTGTTGTTGAGGAAGACGGGGGTCTTGTACGTCTTCCTGAGCCCCGGGGACTTGGCGGCGAGCGCGGGCGCGTCCTCGATGAGCTCGCGCATCCGCGCCTGGGCCCGGCTCTGGCGGGCCGACTCCGGGGCGGTCACGGTGACGAGATACAGCCGGTGTCCGCCCGCCGAGCGGCCCGCGACCTCGACGCTCACCCGGTCGCCGAGGGCCTGAAGGGTGTTCAGCTTCGGCGCGATGGCGTGGTACGGGGTGAGGCCCAGCTTGATGGACTTGTCGGCCGGGTTCTCGGGGTCCGGCGTGAGGACCCGGCGGCGGGGGTAGCCGCGGCTGTCGTCGGCGATCGGGCCGGTGGCCTCCCCGGCGCCGGCCAGGGCCCGTTGGGCGGCGCTCGCCGGTGTAAGCGCCGCATGCCGGTCGAGCGCGGCCTCGCGGTGCACCGGCGGGCCGGGCTTCGCCACGGCCGGCTGCGGGGCGAGGAGCAGGGAGCCCGCCGTGCTGAGGGCGAGGGCGGTGAACAGAACGGGTCTGGCAGGAACGGGTCTGGCAGGAACGGGTCTCGCAGGAACGGTTCTCGTGGTGCGCACCTGTACCTCCTCCGGAGCGTCCAAAGATCGGTACGGCGAGGTGTACCTGTTCGACTCAACGGCAACAAGAGGGAGTTGTCGTCACGGTTGCCCCGGACGGCCCCTGCCGGGGCGTCCGGAGGGGCATGCTGTGAGCGGCACCGGCGGTGGAAGGACGAACGGCTCAACGGTGAGGAGAGCCCCATGGGCACGATTCCTTCGCTCCCCAGCAGGGACGACGTACTCCGCATGGCACGCAGCACGACCGACATCACCGGCCAGCTCCTGGACACGGCCGGGAACATCACCCGTATCGCGATCAACACCTTCGACCCCAGAGACGGTTCGGGCGCCGAGGTGCTGCGCGTGCTGCGGCAGACCACCGCCGAACTGGCCGAGGCGAGCGAGTCGCCGCAGGCCCAGGAGGCGTTCTACCGCATCGTCGAGACCCTCACCCGTCTCGGTGCCAGCGGGGCACCTCTCGCCGTCCACCCGGTGAGCGAGCCCGCGCAGGCCCTGCTGACGGCCCTGGGCGACAGCCTGATGCCGGTCCTTGACGCGGTGGAACCGGCCGTGGAGGAGTTCGCGGCGGCGCTCGGCGAGCTGGTCGAGGCGACCTCGCCGCTGCTGCCGGCGACGGCGGGCGTCGCCGCGGGCGTGCTGCTCGCCCTGACGCCGCTGCTGCGGTCCGCGGCGGAGGTCCTGCGCGAGTCGTCGCCGGAGCTGCGCCGTATCGCCGACGCGTTGACGGCCGCGCTCGCCCCGCTGATGCCGCTCCAGGTGGCCCTGGCCGAGCGCGCGGCCGCCGCCGGCGCGAACGTCGTCCGGGTGACCCTGCCGCCGCTGGCCGACCTCACGGAGGCGGCGGCGGCGACCACGAAGGCGGCCCGCCCGGTGCTGATCGCGGGCGAGGAGTTCCTGGTGGCCGGGCTGGAGCGGATCCAGCCAGCGCTGCTCGCCGGGGCCTCGCACGCGGGGCGGCTGGCCCGGGCGGTGGCGGTGCGGGTGTCGGCGGCGGTGAGCCCGGCGGCCGAGCAGGGGGTGGTGGTGGCGGTGACGCCCGGATGAAGGGCGGGACGGCGCCCACCTTCCCCCGGCGGCCCACGGTGACCGTGCCCCGAAGGGACCGTGACTCCCATGTGACAAGGCCGGACTAGAGTTCCCATCATGCGCGATCTTGGTGCCGGTTTCAGGTATCTGCTCAAAGGCCAGCGATGGGTGGCCCGACACGGCAAGCAGTACGAGTTCGGCCTGATCCCGGGCCTGATCACCCTGGCCCTGTACGCGGCTGCCCTGGTGGCCCTCGCCATCTGGGGCGAGGCCTTCGTGGCCTGGTCGACGCCGTTCGCCGACGACTGGTCGAGCCCCTGGCAGGGCCTGTTCCGCGGCTTCCTCACCGCCGTCCTGTTCGCGCTGGGCCTGCTGCTGTCCGTGGTCACCTTCACCGCGGTCACCCTGCTGATCGGCCAGCCCTTCTACGAGAAGCTCTCCGAGAACGTCGACCGGGACGTCTCGCCCGACGGCACCGCCCCCGAGTCCGGCCTGCCGCTCTGGCGCGAGCTGTGGATCTCCGGCCGCGACAGTCTGCGGGTCGTGCTGCGCGCCGCCCTGTGGGGTGTGCTGCTCTTCGCCCTCGGGTTCATCCCGGTCGTCGGCCAGACGGCCGTACCGGTGCTCGGTGTCGTCGTCACCGGCTTCTTCCTCACCGAGGAGCTCACGGCCGTCGCCCTGCAGCGCCGCCGCGTCGAACTCCGCGACCGCCTGGCCCTCCTGCGCTCCCGCAAGACCCTGGTCTGGGGCTTCGGCACGCCGCTCGCCGCGGCCTTCCTGGTGCCGTTCGTCGCGGTGTTCCTGATGCCGGGTGCGGTCGCCGGGGCCACGCTCATGGCGCGGGAGCTGATGGGCGAGGAGACCGAGGAGGAGGGCGCGGAGGCGACCGCACCCGGCGGGGAGACCGTCAGCTGGTGACCGGGCTCTCCGCCGCCGCCTTCAGGATCGCCCGGACCTGGGCGATGATGTCCAGCCGGTTCCGTACGAACTCGGGATCGGTCACCGACCCCGTCGCCGGATCCGTGTTCCCCGCGCCGAACTGCAGCACCGGCGTGTGCACATGCCCGCCCGGCAGTGTGTCGTGCAGGCCGAGCCGGTCACGGAGCAGCGTGGCACGGTAGGCGATCTCGTTGGACAGGTAGTCCCCGCCACCTCCGGCACGCGCGGTCGAGCCGGGCGTCGGCCCGTCCGGCCGTACGACGGCCTCGGTACCGCCCGCCGGGATCTCGGTCACGCTCGTGTTGTCGTACACGGGGAACCGTCCGGTGTTCGCGGCGACGATCTTCGCGTACGGCAGGGTCGTCGTCGTCCACTGCGGCTGCGAGGCCGGATCGGGGACGGGCACCGTCTCGGTCCGGCTGATGTTGTCGTTGTCCGGGAACCCGCCCCGCCAGGCCCCGTTGGTCCGCTCGACGTCGAACCGCCCGACCCGCCCCTGGCTCACGGTCGTGAACAGATCGACCTTCGGCAGATACGGCCGCAGCGTCCGCTCCACGGTTCCGTCCGCGAAGTCCTGCCAGCGCACCGGGAACACCACGGTCTCCACCCGCGCCGGCCCCTTCGCCGTCTCGACCACCGTCCCGTCGAGCGCGAGCGCGGTCGCGCCGGACGGGTTGGAGATACGGATGTCCCGGTCGAGCGTGAACGGGTCGAAGCCGGTGACGAGGATCCGCTTGATCCCGTGACCGCCGTGCGGATAGCGGACATCGGCGTGCCCGCGCGAGGCCCGCTCCAGCTCTCCCAGCAGCGCGGCCCGCTGCCCCTCACTCAGCCCGAACTCCGGCTCCCATCCCCGCACTTCGCGCGTCATCGACAACCGCGCCCAGTACAGCGGCCGGTCGTCATCCCGGCTCAGATCACCCCCGGCCGGCCCCCGCCCCTGCGCCCGCTCAACGGCCCTGCGCCACAGCGCCGACCCTTCCCGTACGACGACACGCCGGGCCTGGGCGTAGGAGCCCGCGGCGCCGAGATCACGGGCGAACTCCGCCGCCGGGGCGTCGAATCCGGAGCGGCGCAGTATCTCCTGCGGAACCGCCTTGTCGAGTCGCTGCTCCTCGACGGTGGGAGCGGCGGCCGTCCCGGCGGCGGCAGCGGTCCCCGCCGTCGGGGCCGAGAGACCGGCCAGCAGGGCCAGGCCGAGGACGCCGATCCGAACACGTATGGAATTCAAGGGAGTTACGGTCCTTCCGTCACGGTGGGGGGTGAGGCAGAGCATCCGTCGTGCGGGACGCCGGAAGTATCGCGTGACGGGAGAGGTCTACGCCATGGCCGGGCAGGATGGAGGTGTCCGTGGACTTCGACGAGGAGGCACCCACATGGCGGGAACCCGTACCCAGGCCGACGCAGCGCGTGAGGCGGTCGTCGAGGCCGCGCTCGGTCGGCTCGGTCTCGATGCGAAGGCGCGGTTGCTCTCCGGGCAGGACACGTGGACGTTGCCCGCGGTCGCCGAGATCGGACTGGAGTCCCTTGTCATGTCCGACGGGCCGATCGGTGTCCGGGGTGTGCGCTGGACCGCCGACGACCCGTCCGTCGCGCTGCCCTCGCCCACCGCCCTCGCCGCCGCCTGGGACCCCGCGCTCGCCCGCCGCGCGGGCACCCTCCTCGCCCAGGAGGCCCGCCGCAAGGGCGTCCATGTGCTCCTCGCCCCGACCGTCAACCTCCACCGCTCCCCGCTCGGCGGGCGGCACTTCGAGGCGTACAGCGAAGACCCGTTCCTGACGGGGACGATCGGTGCCGGGTATGTCGCCGGCGTGCAGTCCGGCGGTGTCGGCACCACCGTCAAGCACTTCGTCGCCAACGACGCCGAGACCGAGCGTTTCACCGTCGACAACGTCGTCTCCGAACGCGCCCTGCGCGAGCTCTATCTGGCGCCCTTCGAGATCATCGTCGAGAACGCCCGCCCCTGGGGCATCATGACCGCCTACAACACGGTCAACGGCACGACGATGACCGAGCACCACCACCTCGTGAACGAGGTCCTGCGCGGCGAATGGGGCTTCGACGGCTACAACGTCTCCGACTGGATGGCCGCCCGCGACACCGTCGGTGCCATCGAGGGTGGCCTCGACGCCGCGATGCCGGGGCCGCAGACCGTCTACGGTGCCGCCCTCGCCCAGGCCGTACGGGAGGGCAAGGTGGCCGAGGCCAAGGTCGACGACGCGGTGCGCAACGTCCTGCGGCTCGCCGCCCGCGTCGGCATCCTGGACGGCGCCGAGCCCGCCGTCACCGAGTACCCCGAGACCGTCGACGGCCCGGACCTGGCCCGCGAGATCGCCCGCCGCTCCTTCGTCCTGGTCCGCAACCACAACGCCGCCCTCCCGCTACGGCCCCACGGCACGGTCGCGCTCATCGGAGCCGCCGCCCGCGACGCCCGCGTCCTCGGCGGCGGCTCCGCCACCGTCTTCCCCGCCCGTGTCGTCTCCCCGCTCGACGGCCTCACCGCCGCCCTCCCCGACGGCACCCTCACCTACGCCGTCGGCGCCGACCCCAACACCGAACTCGGCATCGCCGACAAGGGCTTCGACCTGCGCGCCGTGTGCCGGGACCGCGAGGGGAACATCCTCGGCAGCGGCTCCGCCCCGGCCGGGCACATTCAGTGGACGGGCCCGGACCTCCCCGACGGCGTCACCCACGACGCACTGCACACCGTCGAGCTGACCGGCACCTTCACCCCGCGCGACACCGGCCCGCACACCTTCGGCATCAAGGGCATCGGTGCCTTCACCCTCACCGTCGACGGCACGACGTACTACGACGACGTCCAGCGCCCCGCCAAGGACGACCCCTTCATCACCTTCTTCGGCGCCCCCGTCCCCCACGCCCACCCCGAACTCACCGCGGGCCGACCCGTCGAGGTCTCCCTCACATACGTCGTCGAGTTCCCCGAGCACATCCCGATGAAGGTCGTGAGCTTCACCCTCTGCCACCAGGAGCCGCGGCGCGACCCCGACGAACTGATCGCCGAGGCCGTCGAGGCCGCCCGGAACGCCGACACGGCCGTCGTCGTGGTCGCCACCACCGAGCGCGTCGAGTCCGAGGGCTTCGACCGCACCGACCTGACACTCCCCGGCCGCCAGGACGACCTGGTCCGCGCCGTCACCGCCGCCAACCCCCGCACCGTCGTGGTCGTCAACTCCGGCTCCCCGGTCGAACTGCCCTGGCGCGAGGACGTCGCCGCCGTGCTGATCGGCTGGTTCCCGGGACAGGAGGGCGGCGCGGCCCTGGCCGACGTCCTCACCGGCACGCACGAGCCGGGCGGACGTCTGCCCACCACCTGGGGCTCCCTGGCCGACGCCCCGGTCACCGAGGTCGTCCCCGCGGACGGTCGGCTCCCGTACACCGAGGGCGTCTTCATCGGCTACCGGGCCTGGGAGCGGGCGGGCCGGGTCCCGTCGTACCCCTTCGGGCACGGCCTCGGCTACACCGAGTGGACGTACGAGTCCGCCGAGGTCCGGGGCACGACGGTGACGGTCCGGCTGCGCAACTCCGGTGCGCGTGCGGGGCGCGAGGTCGTGCAGGTCTATCTGGCGCCGGGCGGGCCGGACACCGACCGCCCGGCGCGGTGGCTGGCCGGGTTCGCCGGTGTGGAGGCCGGGCCGGGGGAGAGCGTCGAGACGGTGGTCGAGCTGCCGCGCCGGGCCTTCGAGATGTGGGACGAGGAGACCGGTTCATGGATCTTTGTGAAGGGTTCGTACGAGATCCAGGTGGGGCGCTCGATCGCCGACCGTCGGGTGGCGGCGACGATTAACGTCTGATGCGGGAGAAGTGCCCCAGGAACAGTCCCGGTCCGGGTCCTGACGCCCCGGACCGGGGCTCCGGGGCCACTCGGGCGCCCGTGAACTACCGGACGCCGAAGCCGTACACCGTCTCCGAGCGGTACACCTCGCCCGGCCGCAGCACCGTGCTCGGGAAGTCCGGCCGGTTCGGGGAGTCGGGGAAGTGCTGGGTCTCCAGCGCGATGCCGTCGCCGGGGGCGAAGGGCTCGCTCAGATGGTCCGCGGTGTAGAGCTGGAGGCCCGGCTCGGTGGTCGCGATCGTCAGCACCCGCCCGCTCGACGGGTCGTACAACTCGGCGACCAGCTCCGGACTCTCCGTCACCCCCTTGTCCAGCACGAAGTTGTGGTCGTACCCGGCGCCGACCTTCCGCGCCTCACGGAAGTCGAAGCGGGTGCCCTCGACCTCGTCCGGCGAGCCGGTCGGAATGAGGTCCGCGTCGACCGGTGTGAACCGGGAGGCGGCCAGCCGCAGTTCATGGCCGCCCGCGTTGCCCGACTGCGCTCCGCCGAGGTTGAAGTAGCTGTGGTTGGTCAGATTCACCACGGTCGGCGCGTCCGTCACCGCCTCGTACGCGATCCGCAGCGAGCCGTCGGACGACAGGGTGTACGTCGCCGAGACCTCAAGACGCCCCGGGAACCCCTCTTCGCCGTGCGGGCTGACCCGGCTGAGCCGGACCCCGTGCTCGACCGGCGTCACCTCCCACACCCGCTTGTCGAAGCCGTGCACACCGCCGTGCAGGGAGTTGGGCGCGTTGTTGGGTTCGAGCGCGTACGTCAGGTCGTCCAGCGGGAAGCGGCCGCCCGCGATCCGGTTGGCGTACCGGCCGATGAGGGCGCCCAGATAAGGCCCCGGGTGGGACAGATAGCCGTCCAGACCGGCGAACCCCAGCACCACGTCCGCCGCCTGCCCGTCCCGGTCCGGCACCTGAAGCGACTGCACGATCCCGCCGTACGACAGCACCCGTACCCGTACGCCCGCGCGCTCCAGGGTCCAGCGGTGGATCTCCGTGCCGTCGGAAAGTGTGCCGAAGTGTTCGCTCATGAGCGAAACCCTAATTCGTCACCGTCCGGTAGGCGATCTCCGCCAGTCGCGCCTGACCGTTCACACTCGGGTGGAACCAGTCCCACTGGCTGAGCTGCGCGACGCCGAACCGGAAGTCGTACACCGCCCCGTCGTCGAACCGGCAGCGCCGGTCCTTCGCACACACCTGCTCCAGCACCTTGTTGTACGCCTCGACCCGCTCCTGCACCGTCGCACGCCGCTCGTTGGCCGCCGCGGTCAGCGCGTCGGGGTCGCTCAGCATCGACGGGCAGATACCGAGCTTCCACACCTGCTTGCCCATCGCACTGGTACGGCCCTGCTCCCACAGCCGCTTCAGGTTCGGCACGCTCGCGACATACACCTGGGCCTTCGGCAGCGCGTCCCGCAGGGTGCTCATCGCGTCCTCGAACTGTGTCCGGAAATCGGCAACCGAGGTCATCGCGTCGGCGGTGTCCCGGCAGGCGTCGTTCGCCCCCGCCATCACCGTCACCAGTTCGGGCCTGCGCAGCGCCGCCTGTGCCATCTGCCCGGGCACGTCCGCCATCCGGGCCCCGGTCACCGCGTAGTTCCAACTCCGCTCGGCCGCCTTCGCCTTCCCCAGCAGGCGTACGGCCAGACTGTCGACGTCGGCGCGGCTGCCGGTCGCCCACGACACCTCGGGGCAGTCCGACAGGACCGCGCAGGCGTCGAAGCCGGTCGTGACCGAGTCACCCACCGCCGCGATCGAGGCGGGGCTGCGGTCCCAGGCGGGCGTCGGCTTCGGCGACGGCCGCGCGCTCCGCGCCTCGGTCCCCGACGGGCCCTCCGCGTCACCGCCGACGGCATCGCAGCCGGCGACACCGAGCACGGCCGCGGTCACCGCGGCCAGAACAGCGCGCGAAAGGTCCCGTCGCTTGCGCATGCCCTGGTCCATCCCCTCGCTCGGCCCCGTCATGGTCTCCAACCAATAACAACGCACAAGGGTTCCCACCGCGCTCATGCAACGGCTCACACCCGTACAAGCGTCCTGCCGGGTGAATGGCGGGCGTTTGGCGGCATCGGGACGGACGGTACGTCACACTCCTTGCGCCGCCGCACGGTAGCCTCGCCATCAACGTGGCTGCCCGGCCACGATCGTCCGCCAGTTCGCAAGATGCCCGCTCTGCCCGGAGGTACCGGTGACGACACGTGGGGTTCTGTACGTGCACTCCGCGCCGCGCGCGCTGTGCCCGCACGTCGAGTGGGCCGTCGCCGGCGTGCTCGGCACGCGCGTCAACCTCGACTGGATCCGGCAACCCGCCGCACCCGGCACCTGGCGCTCGGAGTTCTCCTGGCAGGGCGAGGTGGGCACGGCCTCCAAGCTGGCCTCCGCCCTGCGCGGCTGGCACCTGCTGCGCTTCGAGGTCACGGCCGAGCCCTGCCCCACCGCCGAGGGCGAGCGCTACAGCTGCACTCCCGACCTGGGAATCTTCCACGCGGTGACGGGAATCCACGGCGACATCCTGATCCCCGAGGACCGGCTGCGCGCCGCCCTGGCCCGCTCCCAGCAGGGCGAGACGGACCTGGAGGCGGAGATCGCCAAGCTCCTGGGCAAGCCGTGGGACGACGAGTTGGAGCCGTTCAGATACGCGGGCGAGGGCGCGCCGGTGCGCTGGCTGCACCAGGTGGTGTAGCGCCCGGACATGTGACGGGACATGCGATCGGACATGCGATCGGACATGTGAAGAGCCCCCCCCCTTCGGGGGGGGGGCGCGTCACAAAAGTTTGGATTCTGCGCAGATAGTCCAGTACGCCCCCACCACCTTTTTGCCCCCCCA